>CANQAW010000047.1 GCA_947589525.1 Candidatus Gastranaerophilales bacterium | reverse complement strand
TATACAAAAGAAATGAGACAAAATTATTAAATTCCGCAAGCATATTAAAAGTTTTAACCTTTGGCACAAGCTACAAAGTTTTAGGTGAGAATTACAAGTTTAAAACATCTTTATTTAAACATGGCAATGACTTATATCTTAAGCTTGGTGCAGATACCCTGCTTACTACAAACGATTTAATCGAGTTATTTGCAGATGCAAAAACAAAATTTAATTTTTCAACCGTCAATAATTTTTATATAGATGATTCTATTTTCGATTACTCTTCACCATATCCCTCAAGCTGGACGCAAGATGACGTTTGGCCGAATTCACGTTCAATTACACCTTATATAATAGATAATAACTATGTTGATATTTCAATTAAACGTTCAAGTTTAACAACAAAAGCAGATATTATCCAAAATGACGATTATAAAATTCCGATAATAAATGAATTAAAATT
This sequence comes from Candidatus Gastranaerophilales bacterium, assembly GCA_947589525.1. Lineage (GTDB taxonomy): Bacteria > Cyanobacteriota > Vampirovibrionia > Gastranaerophilales > Gastranaerophilaceae > RUG14156. The sequence goes on along the minus strand of CANQAW010000047.1, from coordinate 10,321 downwards.
AGACTTAGACAATTCGCAAATTCAAAAAATAAACATAGAACGCGCGCATTTTGATAATTCTTCCATTGTTAAATTCAGCGGTGTAGTCAATAAAGATGAAATAATTCATTTGCCGGTTTTAAGACCTGAGATTAACTTTGATATTAAATTAAGAAAAGCTCTTTCGAAAAATTCCATTAATATAATGAAGAAAATAATTACCCGCAAGACACCGCAAAATGCGCAAGAAATTGCCTGTGTTTCTCATAGCATAGAAGAGCTTTCCGTTCCGATTTTGCACAATTCCGATAATTTCACTTCTGAAGTTGTATTTAGAGTTGCATCTTCAAAATATCAAAATTTTAATAAAAGCACCACCTTTCAAGATTCAATAGATATGTTCTATAATGTAAATAATAAATATACTCAAAATGAAATTAAAATTACGGATGCTTCGGGAGTATCAAGGTTTGATTTGATAAATGCAAAAACCGCCGTTGAAATGTTTAAAGATTATCTCAATGAAACAAATATAGCAGACCTTATGCAAACATCTTCACAAGGAACTCTAAATTCCAGACTGCTTTTCTTAAAAGATAATTTAAAAGCAAAAACGGGCACCATGGAAAACTTTTCCTCATTGCTCGGCACATTGAAAACTTCAAAAAATAATAAACTGATTTTCTGTACAATAATACAAAATTCAACAAAAAGAAAAGCAGTACTAAAAAGCTTCGAAAACGATTTTATTACAATGCTTTTTCGAAGATATTAAAAGTTCGAAATTATAATACATATACGGCCAATTGCATCCGCAGTTGGCCTTTTCTTTATTCTTTCATCTCGCGCCTTGAAATAAATGACGTATTTCAACAAACAAAAATTATCAATGCGTTATATAAAACAGAAAAACATATGAAAATTATTTATTATTTTAAAACTTTTCAACCAGACTGCAAATAAATATTTCATCAAAGACTAATTTTTTATACAAACCTTATTATATGTAGCACCGCTTACGTAATTGTATGTAGCTATACAATTATATGATATTGCCGATGTATATGAATCATATCCGTCTTCCGTATATCCAGAAGCGCATTCATAATATACGATTGGTGAAACCTCTCTATAATAAGAACACTCTAAACATTCACCCGGCCCGCTTACTTCTACACATCCGGAAATCCAATTATATGCGGCGCATGTATAATAAATATAATAGCTACTTTGTACTGTTTTATAATAATCGCAAATATAATTGCTTCCTTCATGATACTCCTTGCAAGTATTAGATGTGCTGCCTATATCAAAACCTGCACCTTTGCAATACGTTATCATTTTTCCGCTTGATGCAATAGCTCCTGAATATCCGAGAGAACCGCTCGCAAGTAGAGAGCATATTTCAGATTCGCTTGCGGCTCTCCAGTCGCCCGAACATGATGATGCGGTTTTCATACATATTCCGTTTACCAGCGTGCCTGTACATTCTTGTACGCATCCGCTTCCGCTTTTTTTATATCCTGTGGCACATGAAACACAGCCGCTTGTATCACATGAAGCACATCCGACACCATATTCTCTTACACAATCAATTTTTGAGCATCTGGTTCCGCTTAATCTGTAACCCGAAGCACAATTTAAACATGTGGTGGTAGAACATGAAGTACATCCTGCGCCATATTCTCCCGCGCAATCTATCTTTATACAACTTTGTCCGTTATTGTTTCTGTACCCTTGGGCACAATTTGTGCAGAGTGTGGCATTTTTAAAAATTAACAAAAATTATATTTTGTCTAATTTACTGTTTATTAAATTCAGTTCGTAAAATTCGTCGTCGTTTGTTACGTATTCACCCATGCAGGTTCCTTGATATGCGCTTCTGTTGAGATATTTGTATTTTTTAGCAAATAAAGAAGTTGAGCATGAGCTGTTTTTATTATTTATACATTTTTGTATTTGGTAATGGCGTCTTTTTATTTCATCAAGTGCAATATGTGAATTAAAATACGCATCTGTCGTAATGCTCGGTATCATATTTAAATTTAATTTATCCTTGATGATTTTTTTATTTTTTTCAAGGAAATTTATCAAACATCCGTATATCAGATCGTAGTTTAAAAAATCCGGCGAAGTTAATATTAAAACACTATTAATATTCAAGCTCAGGCTGAGCGGGAGTTTTGAAACGCAGTTTTTGAACTTTGAAAATACAATTTTATTTATACTTGTTTTTCTGCTTTCCGTTATACTCTGATTGTTGTTCCGATAATCCAAAGATAAGCAAATGGAAAAATTTTTAATTGCTTTAAGCTCGTTTTCTTTTGACAGGAGTTTTTTTATTCTTTCCTGCTGGTTTTTAACTTCTTCCAGTTCCTGTTGGTTTTTTTCAAGCTTGTGCTGTATTAAATCCAGAATAACAAATAACACAAACAGCGGAACAAAAAAGAAGTATTCCGTGAGTTCGGCCATGTTTAACAGCAAAGATGCCGTCATTAAAAAAATCATAAATTTTTTAATTGATTTTACCGTATTTGTTACATTTGAAATTCGGTTATTGTTTGTTTTTTTCATTTTTTGATACCTCTTACATTAATAAAGTTTTTTTTGATAAAAAAATTGCTTTTATTTTTTTGCATAACTTAACATTTAATTTTTTTTTGGTATAATTAATTCAAAGAGTTATAATTTGAGGATAAAAATGAAAAACAGACTGATTATTTTCTGGTTAATTATTGTTATTACTTTAGGCAGTATTTTTATAGTTTATAAAAAACCGACAAGCCTCGGTCTTGATTTGGTCGGTGGTTCGAGATTAATTTTGGAAGCACAGACATCTGATTCCGTTCCTAAAATTACCCCTGAAATAATGGACAGTTTGCAATACGCTATTGAAAACAGGGTTAATGCAATGGGTGTCGGAGAAACTTTGGTTCAAAGAGTAGGCGCTAAAAGGTTATTGGTCGAAATTCCAAATATAAAAGATACGAAACAAGCAAAAGAATTCATCGGTCAAACCGCAGAGCTTGAATTTAAAAGACCCATTGAAAAAAACGGCGAAATTGTCGGCTGGTCTTCAACGGGATTAACCGGTAAAGATTTAAAAAAATCCATAGTCGGTTCTACTCCTCAAACGGGCGAATGGATGGTTGAACTTGAATTTAATGCGCAAGGTGCTAAAAAATTCTATGACCTTACAAAAGAATTAACCGGCAAACAAATGGCCATATTTTTCAATAATGAAATGCAATCCGCTCCGAGGGTTAACGAGCCTATAGCGGGCGGAAGAGCTCAAATTACGGGCGGAGAAGGCGGATTTGAATACAATGAAGCAAAACAAATGGTTGATTTATTGAATGCGGGCGCTTTACCCGTCGGTGCTGAAATTATTCAGGAAGAATCCGTAGGTCCTACTTTGGGACAGGATAGTATTAATAAATCCAAAACCGCAGGTTTAATCGGTATATCTTTGGTAATGGTATTTATGATTGCTTATTACAGGGTTTTAGGCGTAATTTCATGTTTTGCATTAATAATATATGCTTTAATTAACTTTGCAATTTATAAATTAGTTCCCGTAACATTGACATTAACGGGTATTGCAGGTTTTATTCTTTCAATCGGTATGGCAATAGATGCAAATATCTTAATTTTTGAACGTACCAAAGAAGAATTAAAAATGGGCAGAAGTTTGTTTACTGCAATTAACTCTGGTTTTGACAGAGCATTTACAAGTATTTTTGATTCAAATGTATCTACAATTATTACTTGTTTAATTTTATATTGTTTTGGTGCTTCAATGGTTAAAGGTTTTGCTTTAACGTTAATAATCGGTGTTTGCTTATCAATGTTCAGTGCAATTACCGTTACAAAAAATTTCATGCATCTTATCTTCGGAACAAGCGAGCTTAAATATCCTCAGTTGTTCGGCTTGAAAAAAGAAGATATTCAAAATGCTTATAAAGCACAGGAAACGCAAAGAGAAAAAGCTAAATTTGGCGTATTGGATTAATCAAGAGGTTTTACTCAAGGAGAATATATAAAAATGGCAAATACAAATCTGATGAATAATAAACTGAAATTTAATTTTGTTAAATACAGATATTTTTGGCTTGCTTTTAGTGCAATATTGCTAATTCCGTGCATTATAGCAGTAATATATTTGTCCGTCACTCAGCCAAATCATGCTCCGCTAAAATTGGGCATTGATTTTACGGGCGGTACGATTTTACAGTATAGCGTTGAAGGAGCTGTTCCCACCTCTAAAATTGCACAATTAAGAGAAGCATTGATTAACCAAGGAGTTAAAAGCCCTACAATTCAAGTAACTTCATCTTCTTCAATTGAAGACAGTGAAAATAATCTTATTTCCATTAAAACGGTATTTATCTCGGATACGCAAAGTAAAGATTTGGAAAGCAAAATAACCGGCGTAATTAACAATAATTTTGAAGGCTCTGAGCTTGTTCAGGTAAATTCGGTCGGTCCTACATTGGGAAGCGAACTGCTTAAAAATACAATGATTGCGCTAATTTTATCATTTATCGCAATGGTTGTTTATATATCTTTCAGATTTCAGGTTGAATACGGTTGGATTGCGCTTCTGGCATTGTTCCATGATGCAATGTTTATAATAGGTATTTTTGCAATTAAAGGAATTTTCTTTGATACAACGGTAGACAGCTTATTTATAACGGCAATTTTAACGGTTATAGGTTATTCGGTTAACGATACTATTGTTGTGTTTGACAGAATCAGAGAAAATATGAGATTTTTGGCAAAGAAATTTTCTTCAAACGAAATAATAAATGCGTCAATTAATCAAACTGTTGCCCGTTCAATAAACACTTCGTTAACAACACTGTTTACTTTACTTGCTTTATATTTGTTCGGTGGCGTTACAATAAAAGAATTTGTTCTTGCTATTATAATAGGTGTTATAGTCGGTTCTTATTCTTCAATTTTTGTTGCGGGAAGCATTTTATCCATTGTTAAAGAAAAAATGGAAAATAAAAAGCATTTGGAAAATAAAACCCGAAACGAAGATAATGAACAAAAATAGCTCAAACAATATATCTTTAGCTCAATTTGTAATTTCAAAAAGAGAAGAATTGAATTTTACCCGACAAGATTTAGCGGATAAATCCGGTTTATCTCTTGAAGAAATTAACTCGATTGAACAGGGTTTTGATTTATTTTTATCCGCAATGGTAAGACAAAAGCTTGCTAAAGGTTTAAAAACGGATAATAAAGAGGTCAAAAAACACGAGCAGAAAACCGACTTTAATTTGGTTAAAAAATCAAAAATGCAGGAAATTCGAGAGTTAATTTTGCTAAACTCAAACAATCCGAATTTTGAAATTCGCTGTCCTGTCTGTAATTCTAAATTAATCACAAGAATAGCAAAATTGTATGACTTGGAAGATAATCTTGTTTTGCACCCTAAAGCAAAATGCTCTAAGTGTCCTTTTCAATTAAATGAAAATTAATTTTACAATTGGGGCAATTTTTTTAACAGTTTATTTTTTATACTTATATAGGAGTATAAAATTTTATGTCAAATGTAAATTTTAACGCATTGCCGCAAAATACAACGAGCCCCGAATTAAAGCAAAGATTAGAAAATCAAGAAAATTATACAGCTTTAAATAAAGAGCAAATCAAAAATGATGCGGTTGAAATTGGGAAAAAAGTTCAGAATAATGCTAATGAAAACTTTTTGTTCAGAACAATGAGAAATGTTTTTGGGGTAGAAGACCCTAAAAAAACTCTTAAATCAATCGGTTTATCAATTTTAACCGTTATAGGACTAGCGGTTTTAGGAAATAAATTATCTACGCCCAGCGCAAGATTAGGCGAAAAAGTCGATGATATTTTGCTTGGGGATAATGTCTTGGCAAAATTCTATAAAGCTTTAGGCAACGGAGTTGATGCTCTTAAGCAAGGGATTTCAAAACTGCCGAGACCTAAATTTGTAAACGATATTATTGATACAATGCACAATCGCAAATTAAATATGCAATTTGCCGTATTCAGAGGTTATGAAAGAGGTCCTGTAGGTATTTTTATAAACACTTTACGTGAAACATTTAATTACGGCCCTTTAAAAGGCAGAGCAAATGTAATTTCAAATGCCGAAAATATATTAAACCCGATATTGAAAAATTTAGGTGAAAATTCTTTAGATACAAAAAATATAGATTCTATACTTCAAATTGCAAATGATGCTCTTGCAAAAGCTACCGATACAAATGATGTAGCAAAATTAAACGATTTAATAAACAATCTGACTCAAACAAAAACAAATATTGATAAACCCTTTTTAGATTTATTAACTAAACTTTCCGGTTCCGGTAATGCTGAAAAGATTTTCCAAGGAATTACACAGGGAGTCGACAGCTCAAAAGAACAAGCTTTCTATACAAAACTAATTGACAGTATAGTGGAAAATCTTAAAAATACTTGCCCGAATTTAGCAAATAAATCAAAAGTTGAAATATTGGATTTAGCTTCCAAAAACAAGCTTATTGATTTTGGCGGGCCGGATGTATCATCTCTTGTTGATGTAACAATGATGACTCCGAAAGCTAACGGAATATTCGGAAAAATAACCGGTACTTTATTTCACAGCGCTTCCGATTGGTGGCCCGTTCATGTAATTGAAAATATAGGTAAAAAATTCAATCCTAATTTTAAATTCGGCAGAGGCAACTTATTTGATTCGTTAATCAAATTTAATGCAATTAACGCTACGGGAACTAAAACGCTTCCTGCTAAATTAATCCAAAAAATACCGACTTTATCAACGGAATCTATTTCAAATTTCGTAAACGATAAATCAGGCTTGGGCGTTCTTCTTGGAATAGGTTTAATCGATACATATAACAATGTTCAGGATGCTCCAAAAGAAAAGAAATTCTCTACGGGTGCTGACGATTTAATAGGTCAGATTTTAAACTGGTCGGTTTCAATGCCTTTAACATATAAGACGGTTTATTCTCTTGCATCTTTGAAAAATTTACAAGGAAACGGTCCTATGTCATTCATTCTAAGACAAGCAGGCAAGATTTTTGGTCTTGGTCTTGGAGCGCCTAACACGGGAATTGTCGGAAAAATGAAAGGCATTGGCGGTGGTGCATTCAGATTTTTCTTATTTATGTTTGTAGTTTCTCCCATAATTTCTAAATTTACAAGAAAAGTTACAAATAAAATATTCGGAAAACCATACGATAAAAACGAAGAAGCTAAAAAAGCACAAATTGAAGCTCAAAAAAATCAAATTATTCCCGAGCTCGGAATAACTCAAGGAGAGCTTGCACAAAAGATTGAAAAAAACCCAAAAGCAATTCAAGAGCTTCAAAACAACCCCGATTTAGTACGAAAACTTCAACAAAATCCAAAGTTTTTGGTTGACTATCTTGACGGAAAAGCTATACCCGACAATACAAAAACTGCGGTTCAAAAACCGCAAATGAGCCCTCTAAACGCTAAGCTTATTAACGAAAGAAATAATAATCAGCTTTTTACTAAAAAAACTCCCCAAAAGCAAAACAATGAAGAACAAAAAAGCGTAGATACCGCAAGTTATATTCCCGACAGCAGGTTTACGGTTAAAAATTCAAGCTCTTTAAGCGAAGAAAAATTATCGCAATATAACCAAAGTATGGCGCAAGCCGATAAAATTTTAAAAAGAGCGGAAAAATACATCTAATATTTTAAATTCTTTTCGTGTTTATAAGCGCAATGCGACATATACGATAAAATAGCGCAAATTATGCCAAAAAATATAGCCCAGTATATCGCACAGTGGTATCCCGCAATAAAACTTTGAGTTTCGCTTAATCCTTTTTGTAGGTTCATATTTTTAACATAATCAAAAATAGAAACGGAAATTGTTATCCCAAGAAGCATTCCAACATTTCTAAACATTGCAAGAATGCCCGAAGCTATGCCCATTTTACCTATCGGCGCAACCGAAACAATTAAAGCGTTAACGCTCGGCTGGTAACATCCCGAGCCTGCGCCTATTAAACCTTGCGCAATTATTATATTCCAATAAGTTAAAGTGTCCCCTGTTGTTGTAAATAAAATATAACCCAAAATAATTAAAATTGTTCCCGTTGTCATAAGAATGGAGCTGTGGAGTTTTTTTGTCATCTTGCCGTTTAAAAGAGCCGTTATCATAAACATTACGGAAAAAGGCAAAATTAAAACCGCAGTCATCAAAGAACTTTCGCCTAATACATCCTGCGTATAAAAGGGAAATAAAAGAGCATTTGTAAAAAGCGCAAAATATGCGATTAAAAGAGCAAAATTACCGTATAAAAAAACTTTTGATTTAAAAAGTTCAAAATTTATTACGGGATAATCAATTGATTTTTCTCTGAAATAAAAAATAATTGAAAAAATAACAAATATTGCGCTTAGAATAATTATCCTTTCGCTTCCCCAGCCCCAGAAGTGTCCTTTTGCAATAACTAAAAGTGCGCACAGAGTTGCAATAAGTTGATAAATCAGTCCCGCATAATCAAATTTAAATTCTTGCTTATGAATAATTTCAGGGATATATTTAAGAGAATAATAAGCGCCGATTAAACCTATTATAATACTTGGAATAAAAATTGCTCTCCAAGAAATATAATGCATTAAAAATCCGCCAAAAACCGGACCCGACATGCCGGCAAGCGCCATTAAAGCAGTTGAAAACCCGAGCGCTTTAGCTCTTTTGTTTCCTTTAAAAATGGAAGAAATAATTGCATAGTTATTAGATAATAAAATACTTGCGCCAAGCGCCTGAATTATTCTTGCAAGTATTAAAGTTATTAAATTAAAAGATAAAGTATTAAAAAAAGCGCCGAGTGCAAAAATTAAATAACCCAGTGCGTAGAGGTTTCTTCTTGAAATTAAATCGTTTAATTTTCCAAAAAGTGCTAAAAAAGTTGATAAAATCAGAATATAACTAGTGACCGCCCATTGTGCGGAGGCTATTGTAATTTTAAAACTTTTAGCTATTTCAAACAGTGCTACGTTTACGGTATTTGAATCCATCATAGCCAGAAAACCGCCGATAGCGCTTACGGTAAAGATTGTCCATTTTAATTTGCTTGTTTCATTGCTAAACATTTGCACTTCTCCGACTACTTATAATATCACTTTAAATTTTCAAAGCAATAAATTCACACGCTCGCATATTTTTTACTTTTGATATACTATTGAAGTATAAACAACTGACTGTAAGAAAGCAAAGATTAATGTTTGAAAAATTTTACTCAGAAAGAATAAAAAACACACCTTCTTCTTTTATAAGAGAGATTTTAAAAGTTACTCAAAGACCCGAAATAATTTCTTTTGCGGGAGGACTGCCAAACCCTATTTCATTCCCGCAGGAAGAGCTTAAAATTTCAATGAACAGAATTGCGGATAATTTTGGTGATAAAATTTACCAATACTCAACAACAATGGGTTTGGAAAGTTTAAGACAGTTTATAGTTGACAGATATAAAAAAATTTGGAACATGAACCTTGATATTGATAATGTTATTATTACAACAGGTTCTCAACAAGCGCTTGATTTAATCGGTAAAGCTTTTATAAACAGTAATGATAAAGTTATGGTTGAAAAACCTTCATATCTGGGATTACTGCAGGCATTTTTTATGTTTGAAGCGGATTTTGTACCCGTTAAATTGAACGATGACGGTTTAGATATAGAAGATTTAAAAAATACAATTAAAAATCATCACCCAAAACTTGCTTATTTAATACCCAACTTTCAAAATCCTACGGGTTTAACTTATACAATGGAAAACCGTGAAAAAGTTTTTGAGGTTATTAAAGATGAAGATTTAATCTTGGTTCAAGATGACCCTTACGGTGAATTAAGGTTTGAAGACAGCCCAAGAATTCCATATATCGGTTTAAACAAAACAGATAAAAATATTTATTTAGGTTCTTTTTCAAAAATAGTTACCCCCGGAATGCGCCTTGGTTATGCTATTGCGCATAAAGACATAATTAAAAAACTTGAAACCGCAAAACAAGCTTCTGATTTGCATTCAAACATTTTCGGTCAATATTTGATATCCGATTATTTATACAATAACGACCTTGATAAACATATTGAAAAAATTAAGCAGTTATACAAAACTCAAAGTAACGCTATGGTTGAAGCAATGAAGGAATATTTCCCGAAAAATATCAAATTTACAATTCCAAAAGGGGGAATGTTCTCTTGGGTTACACTTGAAGAAGGAAAATCCTCAAATGCATTATTTAAAAAAGCGCTTGAAAAAAATGTTGCGTTTGTCCCCGGAAATCCTTTCTATATAAATCAGGAGATTGA
>CANQAW010000046.1 GCA_947589525.1 Candidatus Gastranaerophilales bacterium | reverse complement strand
TTATTTATTTGATTGATATCCGTTATTTTGCGAACTAAAGTTGAAATATCGGTATCTTGTTCTTTGATTAAAGTTTTAATTGCCAAATCTATAACCTCGGGCGTTATTTGAGGTTCATCTCCCTGAAGATTTAATATATAATCAAAATCAGGGTGATTTTTTGCCACCTGCGCAATTCTATCCGAACCGCATTTGTGATTTTTATCCGTCATTTCGCAATTTGCGCCAAAAGCTTTTACGGCATTATAAATTCTATCATCATCCGTTGCGACAATTACTTCTTGCGCCAGCTTGGATTTCAGCGCACTTTCTACAACATATTGTATGATTGGTTTATCTTTGACTTTTAAAAGAGGCTTTCCCTCTAATCTTGTTGAACCGTATCTTGCGGGAATGACAACAGCTGTTTTTTTCATACTTTTACCTTTTAATAATATTTCTTTTCCAATAATAAAACTTTTTGTTCGATTTCTTTTATTAAATCTTTTTCCTCGGGCTCGATTGATAAAAATCTTTCCCAAGCCACAAGAGCATTTCTCTCATCTTTTATTTTTTCATAAGCATATCCCAGTTGATAATATGCCATATAATAAGACGGGTCAAGCTCTATTGCTTTTTGTAAATCCATTATTTGAGCGGAGTTTCTGTTCATTTTTGAAAATACTAAAGCTCTGTAATAGTATAATTGAGCGGAATTTGGGAATTTTTTAATTCCGTTTTCAAGAATTGTAAAGGCAGGGACATATTGTTCGGCTTCAAATTTCGTATAGGCTTCATTTACAATATTTGTTATTAATTTTTGATTAACAAAAGTTAAAAGATTAATTACTTTTTTGTTGTCGGGATTTAGATTGTATGCTTTTTCAAGGTGCAGTTTTGCCGTTTCAAAACTGTTTAATTCCATATATGTTAAGCCGATATTGTATTGTATATCAGAATCGGTCGGCTCTAACCTTAGGGCGCACTTGTAATTTTCCAGAGCGGATTTTAAATCTCCCATTAATTTGTAGGTGTTTGCTATTGCTATATATGTATATTTATCTTTTGGAGTAATTGCTTCGTATTTATCAAGCGTTTTTTTAAGTTGAATATATTTTTTAGATGTCTTATCTATGGTTTTTGGTGTTGTTATTTCTTCCCGAATTGCTTTTTCGTCTATTTTTTCTTGTTTTTTAACGGTTTTTTGAGGTTTGCTTTGTGTTTTCGGTTGTTTTTTAGGTTGTACTTTAGTCTGCTGTGCCGGTTTTTTATTTTCTTTTTTTATTTCTTCTTTTTTTTCTTCTTTTTTTTCTAAAACCGGGGCGGGTTTTTCTTGTATAACTTTTTTATCGAATGTTTTGGAAAATTCTATAAATTTATTTGCGCCTTGAATGTCGTTTTTATCTTTTAAAATTTGAGCAAATTCTATATAATCTTGTTTTGAAAAGTCTTTTTGTCCGTATACGGTTTTTAAAATAACATCCGCATTTTGTGCTTTATACAGTCTGTATATGCCGTATTTTGCACTGTTTGATGCAGGATTTTCGGATAAAATTTCGAGATATTGTTTGTGTGCGCTTTGAATATTACCGTTTTTTTCAAGAGCTTTGGCTTTAGAGAGCATAATTTGAAAATCATGGGGATTTATTGTTAAAATATTACTGTAAAGACTGATTGCTTGCGGATTTTGGTCATTTATAAAATAAAGATCCGCAAGATAATATTTTAAATAAATATCATTCGGATTTAATTTTATGGCTTTTTCAAGCGCGCCGTATGCTTCATAGTTTCTGTTTAACTTTAGAAAAGTCAGACCCAATGCTTCATATAGTTCATTTGCTTCAAAGCGGTCTTTAGGAGTGATTTTGTTTTGAATTATTTCGTTTAAGCTTTCTTCGTCTTGTGTTTTTTGAATAACTTCTTTCAGATTTTCTATTCCTAAAATGTTTCTTTTTTCTCTTAAGTACAATTTTGCCAGCTTGTATTGTGCTGATATGTTATCCGCATCCGTTCTTATTGCTTCTTTATAACAATTTGCAATTTTATTCAGAGGTTTTTTGGTAATGTTATAAACATCTCCAAGCAATTCGTTTGATTTTGAAATTTGGTATCCGTTTGCTATTAAATCGTTGAGTTCGTATATTGAAGCGGAATAATTTTGTATATTGATTAATCTTTGAACATCATCAAATCTGTTTTCAAAAGTATAATCAAGTTTATCTTTTGAGATTAATTTTTCAAGTTTTTGTTTGGTTTTAGTGTATTGTGCGCCTTCTAAGTCTGTATAATAAGATAATTCAGCTCTTAAACCGTCAATTTCTTGAATGTTTTTAGAGTCAAATTCTTTAGCGTTAACGGGGATAATACTCAATATAACCAACAATAAAAGAATAAATATTCTCAAATAATTCTACCTCTTATTATCTTAATTTTTATTTTAATATAAAAAACATTTAAAATAAATAAAAATTTTGGTTGCAATTTACAATTATAAGTTTAATAATATTACTATGAACAAAAAGATGATTGCAATTGCCCTTTGCACGATAGGGTGTATAAGCTTCAATAATGCCGTAAGCGCAAAAATGAGCTCTCAAGCAAACAAATTGTATAACAGCGCAATTATTCAAGAGCAGGAGGGTAATTTTTCGTTGGCATTGGAAAATATTAAAAAAGCTCTTTTATATTCTCCCGAAGATGCTATTTTAAATATTAAACTGGCGGGAATATATACGCATTTAGGAAAATATCAGGAAGCAATAGAAGCATACAAAAAGGCAATTTCTCTCAGACCTGAGGACGGGTTTTTATATATAAGCTTGGGCAACATTTATATGCAGTTGTATGACTACAAAAATGCAACAAACGCTTATGAAAGTGCTCAAAATTTAATGAGTGATTATAAGTATAACTATATAAACATTGCAAATGCAAAAAATCTTCAGGGAGATTATGAAGGTGCAATAAGTGCATATTCCAAATTTTTGGAAAGCTATCCGAATAATCTTGAAGGACAAAATGCCATAGCAAACATATATCTGGATACAAAGCAGTACGACAAAGCGATTGAAGCATTCGCAAGTGCATTAAGGTCAAACCCTAAAGAATTCAGAGATTATGCAAATTACGGTTTGGCACTTTTGAGAAAAGGCGATTTTGAAAGGGCTGAAATTGCATTTACAAGTGCGACAGGCATTAATCCTAACGATTCCATGAGTTTGGGAAATCTTGCAATTGCTCAAAGCAAACAAGACAAGATAAAAGAAGCAAGCGTAAATTTCCAAAAAGCGCTTGATTTGGATGATGATTTAAATGCTCTCAGGTATGATTATGCTCAATTGCTTGAAAAAACAAAAGATTACAAAGGAGCAGCAATCCAATACGAAAAATTTATTGAGGTTTACCCCGAAAACTTACAGGCATATTTAAGTCTTGCGGGTTTGTATGCAAATTCCAAAGATTATAAAAGCGCTTCAAATGTATTGGAAAAATATCTGAAAGCTAATCCCAACGATAAAGACGCCCAAATGTTTTTGGCGCAAATGTATCAAAACAGCGCCCAATTTGACGAAGCTCTTAAATATTATAATAATATTTTATCGACCGATAAACAAAATCTTACCGCTCAATACAATAAAGCTGTTGTATTGTCTCAATTGGGACAATATCAAAATGCTTCAAATATATATAACGAGCTTACAAAAACGCCTCAAGATAAGCTTTCTCAAGAATCTATAAACATTGAAGACATAAAAAAAGATGAAAATGAAAATCTTATCAATTTGGCGGGCGCTCTGTATGATAATAAAGATTATAAAAAAGCTCGGGCAATATATTCAAAACTTATTGAAACCAATCAGGATGACACAAGAGTTTTGCTTGGTTTGGCAGACAGTTCGCTGGCTCTCGGTATGAAAGTATTTGCCAAAAATTATTACGAACAAGCTATTTTGCTTGATAATACAAATAAACAGGCATTAATACATTATGCTCAAGCTTTATATGAACTTGATGATTTTGAGTCCGCATACGGAGTATTGGAAAAAGCGCAGGAAACAGACCCTGCCGACAGCGACGTTTATTATAATAAAGCGCTTGCTGCGCTCGGTGCTAAAAATTACGATAATGCTTTAAACGATATAAATAAAGCGCTTGAATTAAGCGCAGAAAACATCGATTATTATCAGCTTAAAGGCATGATTTTAGAGGGAATTCAAGATTATACTCAGGCTATTATGGCATACGAAAAAGCAATAGAATACTGTAATAATCAGCAATTAAAAACATCTTTGCAAAAAAAAGTTAAATCATTATACGATATTGTGGTTCAATGAAAAAAATAGTCGTTTTTATCATTATATTGCTCTTTTTTTCTTTTAATTATTCATTGGCTAAAAAAGAAAAAGAAAAGCCGATTTTGATATTGTCTTCAAAAGATTATATACAAAGCGCAAATGATATAAAAAGCATAGACTTTGTCAAGTTTCAAAATGAATTTTACTTTAAAACCAATTCTAAAATTTATTTTTTTGTATACAACCCGTCAGGTTTTAAATCTGATTACATAAAATATCAAATTATAAAACAAAATGACAATGCCTACAGCGGAGGATTTTCAAGAATTAGAAATGTAACGGTAAGAATAAAAGATAAGAATTTTTATAAAGATTATTTTATGTTGACTTTGGCAGGCAGATATTATATTCAAATTTTTGATATAGAAAACCTTCAGCAATGGATTACCATAGGAAGCTTTGGTGTTTTTAATGATTAAAAAATTTTTTGAAGATTTTTTTCTGTGTCTTTATAATAAGCTTTTTTCTTCGAGATATGTGTTAAAAGGAAAATGTAAAAGGTGCGGTGCTTGCTGCCGTAATATTTTGTTTTCAATCAAAGACGGCTATGTAAAAGACGAAAAACTGTTTTACGAAATGCAAAAGAAATATAAATATTACAGAAATTATAAAATTTCAGGCATTTTAAAAGATAAAAAGGATTTTCAAAACGGCGCGTTGACTTTTGAATGCAAATATATATCAGATAAAAATTTATGTAAGATATATTGGTTTCGCCCGAAATTTTGCAGAGATTATCCGAACATTAACCCCGAATTGATATACAACGGAGTTACAATGCTGGACGGGTGCGGATTTTATTTTGATGTAAATAAAAAATTTAAAAGTTATTTAAAATGATTATTCTTCATCATCATCTGCTATTGCATTTGCAACAAGATTAAATTCTTCATCATCATCAATTATTTCAAAAGTACACTCATCTTCGGTTTTATTCATTTTCATTATTATAATTTCATCTTCAACATCATCCGGACTCGGCAGTGTATCTTCTTTAACAATTGATAATAGAGCATAATCCTGATTGTTAACGTTAACAATCTCTTGAAGCTTCATATAAATTTCTTCGCCTTGTTCCCCGATTGTTTTGATTATTTGAGAAGCATTTTCTTCAACGATATCTTTCATCTTTAAACCTTTCTATCTGTTATTATCTATATATTCTTGTAAAATTAAACTTGCCGCAACTTTGTCAATCAATGTTTTATCTTTTGTGTATTTTTTGCCTTGATTTTTTAATATTTCTTCCGCCTGCGCACTTGTTAATCTTTCATCCTGATATAAAATTTTATAATTTTTTTCTAACGGTTTTATAAAATTTATACAATTTTTTGCCTGAAAACCTAATGTTCCGTCCATATTATAAGGTACTCCGATTAAAATGATATCGGTTAAGTATTCATTGCATATTTTTCTGATTTCATCAAGTGCGGTTTTATCATCTTTTCTCGAAATTGTTTTTAAAGGCTGTGCGCTTATCCATAATGCATCACAAACCGCAATTCCGATTTTTTTTGTTCCGATATCAAGGGCTATTACTCTTTTTTTTATTTCCATTTTTCCTCAAAATATTTTGTTATTTTTTTTATTTCTTTTTTAGCAAGAGAAGTTTCTTTTGTTTTTAAAAAAATATTTTTGGAATTTTCAAGCTCTAAATCTTCAAGTATACCGATATAATGCTGATAAATACTTCTGTCTACAATAGAATTAATGAATGTATTTAAATGTTGAGGGTAAAAGCAAAGACTGAAAATACTTCTTGAAGTTGCATGGAATTTAGAAAGACGTGAAACATAACTTTGAATTAGAAGGTCGGAATGTATTTTTTTTATATATTCGGGATTTTCCACAAATTGTTCCTTTAGTATTTGCCGAATAAAAGCTTCCGTTTTAACAATTTCAAATTTTTTTTGCGCTTCAATAAAATTTATTATTTTATCAATATTTTCATTTTCTTTGTATAAATAAAACCAATTTTCAAAAAATTTTAAATTAATCATTTTGCGCACTTTTGAATCGGTCATTTTTGTTGTTTCCAATTTTGAGTTTAAAAATTCGGAAATATCGCATTTTATATCTTCAACGTCATTAAGCAGTTTTTTCCATACGCAAAATTCATAAGGTATTGCAGTATCCGTTTTGAAATTTTTATTATAATAAAATTCGATTATTGCTTTTAATACGCTCGGATTTATGTCGGTACATAATGAGGAAGAAAAAACCCTTTTGATTATTTTTAAATAAGCCTCCATTTTTAAAGATGAAAAACCGATTACGGAGGTAATGCCTTTTGTCAGGCTGATTGTTAAAAGGACGCATAATCTGGTATTATCTTTATTTATTCTTGAATACATTAAAGAAAATGTGCTTTTTCCGTCCACCAAACTTATAAGGCATCTGTCCGTTTTGGAATTTTTAATTGTTGTTAAGTCTTTGAAATCCTTGTTTTTTAATTTGTTTTTTTTTATTTCCTGTTCCGTTTTTTTAATTAATTTAAAATCAAGGACTTTTTCACGGATATTTTTCTTTAAAATATATTCCAGTCCATAAGTTGAATATAGGCTTTTTGATGACGTCAATAAATTTGCAACAATATTTGTTTCGTTTTTGTTTAGCCGAACATGTGCTATTAATGACAATAAAATTGCCAGTTTGTCCCCTTGCAGTTCTTCTTCCATACTTTTTAAAAATGCAAGTCTTTCATTGTCTGTAATGGCGTTGTAGAAATCCAGCAAATCTATTTGCACATCGGGGTTATCAAAGGCTTCCGTCAAAAAATCACTTATTTGCTCATCAAACAGCCCGTTTGATGATTCAATGAATTTATCCAAGTCGTCAAGCGCTATTCCGACCCCTTTTTGTTTTAAAATTGATATAACTAAAAATTTTTTTTCCGCATTTATTTTTTTTGAATTTAAAATTTCCAATGCTCTTTTTTCAAGATTTTCCTGCTGTGCGCAATATAGTAAAAATAAAGCACACATATTTGAATATTCTTTGTTTTCGCTGTTTATTTCATCAAGTAAAATTTTAACAACCAAAGAATTATCTTCAATTTCTTTTAAAGCTTTAAAGTCTTTTTCAATTGTTTTTGCCGGTACATCCAAACATTTATTTTGATATTTGGATAAAATGGAAATAACCTCATATCTTATTTTTATTTTATTTGTAATTTCGGGCATTATTTCCTTTGAATACCCCATAATAAATCAAGAATTTTTTGCGCTTCCGCACTCATTAATCCGTCTTGCAAAATCAAATATTGAACGGCAATTAATGTACATTCCGAGCAAATATTAACTCCGGGGCCTTTGACCATTTTGGGAACTTGAGTATTCGGACGTTTGCAGAAACTGCAGTATTCGATTTCCTGATTTTGTTTTTCGGGAGTTTTGTTTTTATCTGCTTTTGCGTGTTTTTTTTCAAACGAAAGAACTTTTTTTTCAGTCAAAATATCTCTCCTTTGGTCTTGAATAACCCTGCTTATATATATTTTAGTACATTTTTATAATTTTGTCGATTGAATTTTTAGCAAGCATATATATTTTGTCCATTTGCTCTTTTTCAAACGGCGCACCTTCCGCCGTTGTTTGAAAATCAATTATTTTTCCGCTTTGAGTTAAAATTATGTTTGAATCGACCTGTGCGCTTGAATCTTCGCTATAACATAAATCAACCATAACCTCGTTATTTACTATGCCTGCGCTTATCGCTCCGATAGGTTCAATTATAGGATTTTGAGGTATGATTTTTTCTTTCATAAGCTTGTCAATCATAATTTTTAGCGCAACAAAACCCGCACAAATTGAAGCGGTTCTTGTTCCTCCGTCTGCCTGAATTACATCCGCATCTATTATAAAGGTTTTTCCTTTAATTTTCGTTAAATCAAGACATGCTCTCAAGCTTCTTCCTATAAGCCTTTGGATTTCCTGCGTTCTTCCGGAAACTTTTGTTCTTTCTCTTTGGCATCGGGTTGCCGTGGAAGATGGTAAAAGAGAATACTCGGCTGTCAGCCATCCTGAAGCAGAGTCTTTATCCATCCATTTAGGGATAGCATCTTCAAAGTTTGCGCATACTATAACTTTTGTATCTCCAAATTCCGCCAAGACCGAACCAGGAGCATTTTTTGTGTAATTTTTTATAAAATTGATTTTTCTCAATTCATCGTTTTTTCGTCCGTCCGCTCTCATTTTATTCTCCTTTTTCTTCTATTTAATATAGCATAAAATCCACTCTGTTATTAAACAAAAATCTAATTTAAAATAAACCGAAAAAAATTATATTGGTTATATAAATCCTCAACTCTTCTGATTGCTATTTTCCCTGTGTTCAACAGGGTTTTTTTAAAGAAAGGAAAAAATATGCCTGAATTTTCAAATCCGTTTCAAGGAAACAAGTGCGAAAGAAAACTTGATAAAAACGAACTTTTAAGAGCCGTAAGATTTTCTCTTGCTTCAGAGCTTGAGGCAATACAGCTCTACGAACAATTAAAGGAATCTATCGAAAATGCCGATTGCAAAAAAATATTAGATGAAATTGCAGACGACGAAAAAGTCCATGCGGGAAATTTTATTTATCTTATAGAACATCTCTCGGAACATGAAAAAGAGCACTATGACGAAGGACGTGAAGAAGCTCGGGAAATTTTACAAGATGACGATTAAAAAATTAAAAGCCCGATATACGGGCTTTTAATTTAGACTTCAACATATTCTTTTAAGCGTTTCGAACGATTTGGATGACGAAGCTTTCTGAGTGCTTTTGCTTCGATTTGACGAATTCTTTCTCGGGTTACGCCGAATAATTGTCCGACTTCTTCAAGAGTTCTTTGTCTGCCGTCATCCATTCCGAAACGAAGTCTTAAAACATCTCTCTCTCTTGGCGATAAAGAACCTAAAACTTCCGCCAAGTCTTCTCTTAAAAGTTCATGAGCAACTGTTTTAACGGGAGCATCAGCGTCTTTATCTTCTATAAAATCGCCCAGTCTCGAATCTTCCTCTTTTCCTATCGGAGTTTCAAGGGATAAAGGCTCTTGAGCAACTTTAATAATTTCTCTTAATTTATTAATTGAAATACCCATTTCTGCGCTTAATTCTTCTTCTGACGGTTTGCGTGCAAGCTCTTGAGCAAGTTTTCTCGTAACTTTTTTAAGCTTGTTTATTGTTTCAACCATGTGAACGGGAATTCTTATTGTTCTTGCCTGATCTGCTATTGCTCTTGTTATTGCTTGTCTAATCCACCATGTAGCGTAAGTTGAGAATTTATAACCTCTTTCATGGTCGAATTTTTCCGCCGCTCTTATAAGTCCGAGATTTCCTTCCTGAATTAAATCAAGAAATAACATTCCTCTGCCGACGTATTTTTTAGCTATTGAAACAACAAGACGAAGATTGGCTTGAACAAGCTTTCTTTTTGCAACGGCGCCGCTATTTCCGCCTGCAACAATCTTTCTTGCTAAATCTATTTCTTCATCGGCCGTTAAAAGCTTAATTCTGCCGATTTCTCTTAAATATATTCTGACGGGGTCATCAACGGAAATTCCTCTCGGAACGGAAATATCATTTTCGCCTTGTTCATCATCTTCTTCTTGTTGGTCAAAAAAACTTGACATAGATGACGGTTCAACCGTAGTAACACCTTGAGTCCTCATTATGTTTGAAATATTGTCGGTTTCTAAACCTGTGCCTTCAAAGTATTCGCTATCTTCAACCATTTCGGTTTTATCAAGAACACTGATTACTGAACTTTCGGGATTTCTTTTTCTACTCATTTTGTTTTTTTTCTCCAATTGTTATTTTTGTTTTAATTCCTCAAAGATTTTTACGGAAAGTTGTTCTTTTTCTTCTTTGGTTAGTGTGTCGTCTTTTAATAATCTTTTGAGTTTATCTTTTTTTTCTTGAGTTTTTAATTTGTTTAGTCTTGATAAAGTTTCATCTATCGCTCTTTTATAATCTTCTTGAGATAAGTTTTCAAATTCATGCGATGAGAAAATATTATCAGAGATTGTTTTTTGTATTTCCTGTTCACTATAAAACTCAAAAAAAACTTTTTTTGCTAATTCATCAACATTATTTACTTCGTCTATTTTTTTGTCAATTGTATGTAATACCTTTAAATTAGCTTCGTTGTCAAGCTTTAATCCTGACAACTTTTCTTTAAAATAATTTTGTTTTTCACGGTCGTTTGCACTAAAACCGAGTTTGATTAAATTTTCTTCCATCTTTTTTAATTGATT
Source organism: Candidatus Gastranaerophilales bacterium (assembly GCA_947589525.1). Taxonomy (GTDB): domain Bacteria; phylum Cyanobacteriota; class Vampirovibrionia; order Gastranaerophilales; family Gastranaerophilaceae; genus RUG14156. The sequence goes on along the minus strand of CANQAW010000046.1, from coordinate 401 downwards.
TTGAATATCATTTTGAGCTATTTTGTTAATGCTTAAAGGAAACTCGTTTTCAACTTTTAAAATTGTAAATTCGTCTTGTTGTTTGTTTCTTATTTGGCTTTTCAGAATTTCTTCGCTGACTTTTAATTTAAAAGAAGCTACTTTTATATAATCGTCACAAATTACGGGATTTTTAATTTCCGATAAAATATCGGTAATTTGAATGACATAACCGCTTTTTTCTTGAGGGGTCATATTATCGCTTATTGTTTGATAAATTTGATTTAATCTGTAATCAAGCAAAAGAGGTGCATTTTTAACTTTTTCAAGATATTCTTTTGCTCCGAATTCTCTTATATATTCGTCGGGGTCTTTGCCTTCAATTTCTTGAACAACTCTTATCTCGCAAACATCATCATTAT
>CANQAW010000045.1 GCA_947589525.1 Candidatus Gastranaerophilales bacterium | reverse complement strand
ATTTTGTTCCGAGCTGGAAGATGTTTCCCACTTCAATTCCTTTTGTTTTTTTAAGGGGTTTATGGCATATCGGGCACAATTCTCCCTCTTTCACAAGCGAAATATCAACAAAATCAATATTTTTTTCTAGGTTTGCGCCGACAATATGCTTATCTTTGACATCTGCACCTAACACAAAATTTTTCATTCCTTTTGCGGAATTATCAAATAAAACCCTAACTTTTGACCTGTCAACGTTTCGATAAGAAATAAATCCGGGGACGGAACTTAGGTAACTAACAATTTCCTCGTCTTCCATAGGTCTTATTTCAAGAGCGTTCAGAGCATTTAAAAGTTTTGTTTCTTCAATTTCCTTATCCCCTCTAATCATGGCAATAACGGGTTTTGAATCCGCAATATAAGCAACGGCTTTTAAAATGCAATTAGGATTAATGTTTAAAAACTTTGAAAGTTCTTCAATTGTTTTAACATTCGGCGTATCAACGATTTCTTCTTTTTTAAATCCGCCGTCTGTTTCCGTTTCATTTAAAATTGATATTGCGTGATTTGAGTTTGCACTATATTTACAATCCTTGTTATCGCAATAAAATACATCGTTTTCGCCGACCGAAGTATCAACCAAAACCATATATTCGTGAGAAACCGCACCTCCTATTGCGCCCGAATCCGATTGAACCGCCGTTGTTTCAAGCCCGCATCTTTTAAAGATATTTGTATAAGTTTGAGCCATAACTTTATATTCACGCTCTAAATCCTCTTGCGAAGTGTGGAAAGAATAAGCATCTTTCATAATAAATTCTCTGCCTCTTAAAAGCCCGAAGCGGGGGCGGATTTCATCTCTGAATTTGCTTTGGATTTGATAAAGATTTAAAGGCAGTTGTTTATATGAAGTAACTATTCCTGATACAACGGAAGTTATAACTTCTTCATGGGTCGGCGCAAGGCACATGGGAATACCGTGCCTGTCTTCGCATCTTAAAAGTTCTTTTCCGTATTTTTGCCATCTGCCTGATTTTTCCCAAATTTCCGCAGGTTGTACAAACGGCATCAAAAGTTCTTGAGCGCCTGAAGCGTTCATCTCCTGCCTTACAATATTTGATATTTTTGTTAAAACCCTTTGCGCCAAAGGCAGATAAGAATAAATTCCGTTTGTTAATTTTTTTATAAAACCGGCACGAACAAGTAATTTATGAGATATTGCTTCGGCATCGTTCGGAAAATCTCTAAGCGTTTGAACAAAAAGCTGCGACATTTTCATAATTCAGTATTCTCCATGTTTGATTTAATAATCTAAATTTATCATAAACATAAACTTTGATTAAGACAATATTTACTATTAATTTTTAAGATTATATAATTAAGCCATGGATTTAATTAGTTGTTTAAATATAATTGCAATTGTTTGTCCTTTATTTTATTGTGTTTTCTTATTATGTTTTAAAGTTTGTTTGATTAACATTAATAAAAGACTCTTAAATGACGGTTTAATATATCTTTTTTTATTCAGTTCGGCAGTATTTATTTTTGATTATTTTATTTTTAAATATACTCAAATTGAAGCAAATACGGCGCTAACTTTTGCGAGCTTCGATAAGCCTGCTTTTAATCTTGATTTCTTAATCAGCTCAAAAAACATCCCTTATCTTATATATGCTTCTTTATGCTCGCTTGTATTATCTGCCGGCTCTAAAATATACTTCAAAAAATACAAACATTTTATTTTTACAAGACAAAGATATTCAAGCCTGCTTCCTTTTTTAACCTTTATTTTATATCTTTTTATAGCGGGTAATAACTTATTTACCATGTTTATTTTCTGGACATTGACAAGCGTCGGAATTTATCTTTTCGGATTTTGGGATTTAGCTAAAAATAACATAAATGCAAATATCTCAAGGAGTACGAAAATTTCATTTATGGGAAATTTTGCTCTTCTTGCTTTTATTGCGTTGATTTGTAAATACAACATAAATAACTTAAATTTGGATGTTAATTCCGTCGGAGAAATTTTAACTTATCTTGCTTCAATAAATGCAAATATTATTTTGGGAGTTTTGGCTCTGCTTTTCATTTTTGTTTTTGCCGTAAGGTTTTATTTGTTTCCTTTTGCAAGTTATGTCAGTTTTCTATCAAACAGTTCAAATCTGATATATTTAACTTCTGTCTCTTTTATCAATTCAATATCGGGGGTTTATCTGTTTAAAAGTTTGATATGGGATTTCAAAAATATAAGCTGTTTTGACAATGCAATATATTTAATTTCGTTGATTACAATTCTTACATCATTATTTTTTATTTTATTTGAAAAAAATATTAAAATTATTTTCGGATACATATACAGCATAATAAATTCCTTATTGGCAGGATTTTATATTTATTTCGGAAACGGTATTTTCATAAAATTATATTTTGTTATTAATCTTATACTTCTGCTGTGTCTGATGGCTTTATTTTATTTTGATAAAACAGAGCTTTCGCAAAGAATTATCAACAAAAATACTGGTTTCTTTCTTTATAGTATTTACATCTACTGTTTTGAAAAACTGCCGAATTTCTTATTTTCAATTCTTAATTTTACAGATAAAAAAATAATTCAAAACATTACTAATATTATCGTGGGGTTGTTGGAATATATAATATTTGAAGCTTCGTTCGGAAATTTTAAATTTTCAAATTTTTCAATAATCAGAAATATTCTGCTTATATTTTCTTTAATTGTAGTTATAGCTCTTTTGATTGCGTTGTTTGGAGGTGTAAATGCAGGATAAAATTTTAGGATTTTATTTGGTTTTCCCTTTTGCTATAGCTGTTATTGTTTTTGCAAATGTGTTTATAAAAAAAAGTTATACGGCAGAATTAATTTCCGGAATTTTTTCGATTATAAATTTCGGATTTGCAAGCTATTTTTTAACAATTTATACCGGTGAGAAATATTTTTCGGATAATATTTCGTTTGTATTTCTGTTTATTTTTTCTCTCGTATTTATGTTTTTTATATTTATGTCCAAAAGTTGCATATTGAAGCTGAAAAAACTATTCTATGCCACCATAATAACACTATGCGGATTGATTAATTTGTTTATTTTAAGTGATAACGTATTCATAAATTTGGCTGTAATTTTTTGGTTTTTCTTAATTTATTTTCTTCTTACATATTCTTTTTGCGAAAGAAAAGAGGAAAAACGAAGTTTAAAAACACAGCTTATAAATGACTTAATTATTTATCTTACGGGAATATTTTTAATTTCTTATAATTTTATAAGATATTTTATAGTAAACGATGTCAGTTTAAACTTTTTAAATATTGAACAGTGCTCGAATTATATCGGAGATAAATCCTTAATCAGTGCTTTGGGAGGGTTTTTGATTATAATTTTCAGGCTTTTGAATTTTCCGATTTTTTCATATAAATCCATAACAAATTTAAAATTCTTAAATAACTTTAGCGCCGGCTTTATTTATATTGTATCCGTATTTTTGGGAAATATTTTATTTATTAAAGTTTTGAGCGGTTTTAAGCAGGAATATCTTCAGCAGGAAAATATCTTATTTATATATTTTATTTTTAACTTTTTATATCTTGCGATTTTGGCATTCGGACAAACTAACTTAATAAGATTTTTTGCTTTTTTGACAAGCTCTGTTCTTAACGTCGGGCTTATCAGCGTCTTTTCGGTTAAATCAATTAATTTAAATATTTACTATTTCATAACTTTAATTTTTTCAAGCATTTTGTGCTTTTTCATTTCAATTCTTCTTGAAAACAAAATGAAGACAAAAGACGTAAATAATTTTAAAAAGATTAGAAATGAAAATAAAATTATTAAATCTCTTATTTTGTATTCTTTGTTCAATATGGGTAATATTCCGCTGTTAGGCTTATTCACTCCGTTTGCGGCATGTATTTTATCAATTTTTGCACAAGATTATTCGCTTAGCTATCTTAATTATTTGGCATATTTATTAATTTTTGGTTTTGGTTTAATATTATACTCGGGGCTTAATTTTCTAAATAAAATTCTGATTGAACCCGAAGATTACTTAGAAAATAAAATAGAGTTCAGCTTCAGTCAAAAATTTATTTTCATAGCATTAGTTTCAATTATAGTTTTAACGGGGTACTTTGGTAATTATATTTTAAATTTGGCATAGATTGGTTTATTAATGGAAAATATAAATTTAAACATACTAAATCATATATCCGGATACAAAGATATTTTAAGCGGGTTTGCTTGCGAGTTTTTGTATTTGTTCGGAATTACGGTTAATTTTTTTCTGACGTTTTATGCCCATAAAAAAAAGGTTTTAAAAGAAATCTCGGATTATTTGGTTACGTCAATTTTCACGCTTGCTTTTGTTGCGCTGTTTTATTTTGATTTTTATAAAAGCGCATATACGCTGGATAGCGGAACTGTTATAAAGTTTTTCTTAAATTTGTTTTTTTTATTTTTTGCATTTGCAACAAACCCTCTTACGGCCAAATTTAAACATAAAGCCGTTAATCAAAATACGGCCCTGCTGTTTATAGCTTTGTTTGCTTTTTTGCTTTTAAGATATACTCATCCGTTAATTTTATTTATACTGCTTGATTTAACGGTTTTTTACATATACAGATACGGACTTGATTTAAGAATTATTAAAACGGAAAGAAAATTAAAAAATTTCTTGTCAATTTCGATAACCGCAAGCGTTATTTTTTATGTATTGTACGGAGTTTCTTTGCTTCTGGACAGTGCTATTCAAGCGGATATTGTTCAAACTTGCATGGCATGCGCCGTTTTGTTGAAAATCGGAATATTTCCTCTTTTTAATTACTCTATCAATAATCAGGATAAATCCGACATCGGTTTTTCAATTTTATTGTTTGGCATATTGCCTTTTTTGGGCGCTATTGTTTTCTCTCAAATAATTCAAAATTTTAACAACAATACGGAATTATTTAAACTGACTTTAATATCCATTATTTTGGTCAGCGCTTTTTCTTTTGCGCTCGGCGCATTCTGGCAGAAAGATTTGGTTAAGCTTATAAGCAGATGCGAGTGTTTTTTTGTTTCCTTTATTATATTAAATATAATGTTCGGTTATATAGATATGTGTAAAATCGAGCTTCTTTTTCTGTATTTATTCTGCTCGCTCGGAATTTTTTCAATTCTTTCCGTGTTAAAAATGAATTCAAACAAAAAGAAAATTACGAGTAATCTTGTCAAAGGATTGTATTATGCAAATAAGCCTTTGTCGCATCTTTTGTGCATAATTTTGCTTATGTATTTAAGTGTTATCCCGAATAAAATTCTTTTTTCCAATATAGCTGTTTTAAAAAATTTGTATAATGTGAATGTGCTTGGAATATATCTGTGTTTTATTTTTGTTGTTTTAAACGTATTGATTTTATTGAATGTTATAAAAATTATCCAAAATATTTATTTTTTAACTTTTAAGCCGGTTATTGAATTTAAAAAAGCAATAACACCGAATTATGTCATTGCTTTTTTAATAATAGTTTTTATGCTGGTAAGCTGCTGCTTATAGATTTTCAACTTCGCCTTTCGGTTGTTTTTCGGGAGTGGCATATCTGATTCTTTCGGGATTCCAGCTGTTGGAGAAATTAATTTGGTGTTCTCCGAACATACCGTCATCTTGAGCAGGATCAACGTAATCTTTTAAATATGTATAACTTTTTCCTAAAAAGTTTTTAGGATGTTTTTTGTATACTCTTTTGTATTTTCCGTTAATACCCGTATTAAAATCATGAATTTTATCCGTAACTTTAATTAAACTGTCAGAATAACCTTGAGCTTCAAGTGCTTTAATATCAAGAGTTTCGTCTTCATAATAATAAGCATAAGATGAAGCGCCTACAAAAGTCAAAATACCTAATAAAATTAATAACTTTTTCATATACCCCTACTTTTAATTACTTTCTATCTGAGAATATTATATACCCTATGCTGTTTTTTTGCAAAAAAGTTTACAAATTTAAATCCATTTGTATGATTTTTTCAAGTTCTTCCAATAATTTACTTTGCGGAACCTTTTTTATCATTTCACCTTTTTTAAAGATATACCCTTCATCAATAGCGCCCGCTATGCCGTAATCAGCCCCCTTTGCCTCTTTAGGGCCGTTAACCGGACATCCCATCGTGGCTATTGTAATGGGCTCTTTGATATCTTTAAATTTTTCTTCAACTTTTTTGGCCAATCCTATTAAATCGATTTGCGTTCTTCCGCATGTCGGGCAAGATATGAAATTGACGCCTGTTTTTCTGAGGTTTAACGTTTTTAATATCTCAAGCCCGAGTTTAACTTCTTCTATAGGGTCTTCAGTCAACGATACTCTTATCGTATCTCCGATGCCTTCTGATAAAAGTGCGCCTATTCCTATGGCAGATTTCACCATGCCCCCTCTGAGCGTTCCCGCTTCGGTCAAACCTAAATGTAAAGGGTAAGGAGTTAAATCATACATTTTTCGATAAGCTCTTATTGTGGTTGGTACGTCCGAAGATTTTAAAGAAATTTTAATTAACCGAAAATCCAAGTCTTCAAGTATTTTGACATGTCTTTGTGCGGAAATTATCATTTTATCTTCTAAAGACAGCTCTGTATTTTCGTATAAATCTTTTTCCAGCGAGCCGGCATTTACTCCTATCCTTATTGGAGTGGACGTTTTTTTTGCCGTTTCAACAACCTTTTGAGTGTGTTCAATTTTGCCTATATTGCCGGGATTTAATCTAAGAGCATGAATTCCCTGATCCATGGCGATTAATGCCAGCTTGTAGTCAAAATGAATGTCCGCAACGGTAGGGATGGGAGAATACTTTACAATTTCACCCAGCGCCTTGGCGCAGGATTTGTTTAAAACGGCAAGTCTTATTATTTGACAGCCGGCATCGGCTAATTTTTCAATCTGTTTCAAGGTAGCTTTAGTGTCATCCGTTTTGGTATTTGTCATGGATTGAACCGAAATCGGAGAACCTGCGCCTATTTGTATATTGCCTATTGCTATTTTTACTTTTTTTACCATTTTAAACCGTCCCGTGTTGTTTATGTTAAAATACTAGCATAATTTTAGGAGTATTTGAATTGTTTAAGAAAAGTTTCGCCGGAGTTTCGATTTATGTTCTAGCCTTTTGGTTCTTGGTTATTTTTGCAATTTTATCAATGTTTAATTTTGTAAGATTAAATCCTTACAGAGCTGATATCAAAAATTTTGAAAGCACCTTGGAAGATGTATCGATTAATTTTTCATTTAAAGATAAAATAAAGCTAAATAACTCATTTTTTGTTTGTTTTAACGAAAGATGCAAAACTCCGGATAGTGACTATTTTTACAATGTATATTTTTCCAAATATACTCCCTATTCGTTTGACAGCTTTTACGAAGATAAGTTAGACAAAATTTATTTCGTTTTTAACGATAAAAAAATTGAAAAAGAATTGAAAGATATATATTTATACGTCGGAAACAGAGAATATTATTACAATACAGACAGTATTTCAAAATTTCGGAAAAACAAAATCAGTTTCCAATCGGACGAAACACACGAAAAACAAACATACAATGCGCTTATTTTACCGAATGATTATAAAAATAATGTTAAAGGATATCTAAATCTTTTTGTAACAACATTTTTGAGCTTTTTCTATAATTGGCAGTATTTTATCATCCAGTATTTTTGGTTATTTGTAGCTTTTTTGATTTATGTTTTCAAAAAAGACGAATTTAATTTTAAATTAAATACTAAAGCGTATTGGATTTTATTCGGCGCTGTAATTTTATTTACAATTTTATCAAGGGTAAATCTTTTAAAATACTATCCTTTTTGGTATGACGAAATTTACACAAAACAATTAATTCAAAAAGGCTTTATATCTTGTTTTAAAGATTCGGGAAATCCTCCGCTGTTTTTTATTTTAGAGTTTTTAATTTCAAAAATCAGTCTTTCGGATGTTTCTTTGAGATTAATTCCTTTGGCTTTAGGAATTGCATTTGTACCCGTTACTTATATTTTATTCAATAAAATTAATAAAAGCATCGCTCTGTTTGCAAGCTTTTTCATCAGCATAAATACAATTTTTATTTATCATTCAAAAGAAATACGAAGCTCAATATTATGTGCATTATTAATAGCGCTTTCAATTTATTTTCTTTTTAAATATCTTAATAAACCAAACGATAAAAATCTTATTTACTACGCAATTTGTGCAATTTGCGCAATAAATACCCATTATTATCTTTGTATTTTTGCTTTTTGTAATTATATATGGGGTATTGTCGACTTATGCTCCCGCAAAAACAAAAAGGAAACGGTTAAATTCACCATAGCCAATTTAATTTGCGCACTAACGTTTACCCCTTATTTGATAATATCCTTTAAAACTGCCGTAGGAGAAAGTTTTAACGGCTGGATAGGTAATTTTGATAAGCTTAAGTTTTTATATACAATAAATGAATATTTTATCAATAAATATGTATTTTTATTTTTAGCTCTAATAGTGTTGTTAAATTTGATTTTTTTGTATCTTCCGAAAAATATTTTAGAAAAGATTAATTTAAAAACAGACCCTAAAAAAGAAAATTTGTATATATATCTTGTTTATTCAATTACCTTAATTCTCATAATAGTAAGCCTTATTTCGGTATTTGTTAAACCTGTTTTTCACAAGAGGCTTCTATTGTCAATATACTGCTTGGTTGCTTATTTGGAAATTTTATCAATTTCAACCGTGTTTAATTTTGAAAAAACAGGCAAAATTCCTTCGGTAATTAAAACAATTTACGGCATTATACTGTTTTTAATTTGTATGAAAATGACTCATCCGATGCCTTTGGTTCAAACATACAATGTTCAAAGCTATATGAATTTTATAGCGCAGGATGCTCCGAAATATATTAACAAAGGCTATGAAATACAAGGTTTTGTTGTTGATTTTAAAGATTATATAAACAATTTCGATGCAGTCAAAGATTTAAATATAAATTGGAATATTATCCGAGGAAATAAAGGTGAATATTTGACGGTAATCAACAAAAAGAAATATGTCAAATCGGGCAAAAAAACCGTATTATATCTGAGCTCAATGGGTATAGATATTGAAAATGCGCTTAGTTTTAAACCTAATGCCTTTATATATCACACGCCGAGCATTATAAATGCAAAAATTATATACGAAGATTAAGGAGAAATGATGAAAATAGCAGTTTTTTCAGATGTTCATGCAAATAAATCAGCATTTGAAGCAGTTTTAAAAGATATTAAAAATTTTAAACCGGACATGATATTTTGCCTTGGAGATTTAATTTTGGCGGGATATAATCCAAACTGGGTTTGCGAGCAAATTTTTGAATTAAAAGAACAATATAAAGAAAATTTTTTAATAATTCAGGGCAATACCGACAAAATGATTTCAAATTGCACAAACGAACTCATTCAAAAAACAAAAGAAAGCTACCCTTGCATGGGATATTCTCTTGAAGATGATGTAAAAATTACAAAAAAAGAATATATAGAATTTGTCAAAAATTTGAAAGAAAAAGAAAACATCACCGTGAACGGATTGAAAATAGAACTTGTACACGGTTCGCCAAGAAAACAAAACGAAAATATGTATCCGGATATGAAACAGGAATTAATTGAACAAATGGTTGAATTTTCGAATGCGGATTTAATTTTATGCGGTCATACGCACATTCCGTGCGGATATACCTTAGATTCGGGAAAAACAGTGATTAATGTCGGTTCCGTCGGGCGCTCGATGACAAAAGATAAAAAAGCCGTCTATCTTCAATTAACCGTTGACAAGTTTTCAAAGTTTTTCTGCGAACACAGATTTATCGAATACAATATTGAAGAAACAATAAATCATATACTTTCAAGAAATCTTGCCCATTGCGAAGATTTGGTTAAAATGTTTACTGTTAAATAGTTTACAACTTTAGTTTTACGTTTAACAATTTTATGTTAAAATGTTTCCAAAAGGAGAATAAATGACTATACTTGAAACATTGCATTCACAAGCGCTCGAGGAATACGAAAATCAAAATATTGATAAGGTTTTAGAAATATACAAAAATATTCTTGAGTTAAATCCCGCAGATGAAATAGCTCTTAATTGTACAATGGATATATACCTTGAAAGAGGTAATAAATTTGACTATTATTTAACAAGGGCAAATTTAAATTTAAGTCAGGGAAAACTTGAATTTGCAATTAACGATGTTAAAAAGGCTCTTGAACTTAATATGGAAAATGTCGGAATTCGCCTCAGACTTGCAAAATTATACGACATGGCAAATAAGCCCTTAAAGGCTATCGATGAATGCCTTAAAGCAATTGATTATGATAAAACCGCTCAAAGAGCATATGTTGATTTAATTAACCTATACGTTAAAGAAGGCTCTGTTGAAAGCGCTATTGATATAGCTCACAGAGGTCTTGATGTATTTGAAACCGATCCTCAAATGGCAGATCTCTTGTCTAAATTGTATTTTAGAAATAACGATATGCAAAACGCACTAAAATACGTTCAAGACGAATTTCTAAAAATCAAAATTCTTCTGCAGGATGAACAAAACGAAAAAGCAAAAGAAATACTCGATAAATATACAAAAGATAATACCCCGCTAAATCGAAAGAGCGATTGGTATATTTTAAGAGCACAATATTTTTACAACGTAGGTGAATACAACCAAGCGCTTGAAAATGTGGATGAATATGTAAAACTGAATTCTCCCGATGCTCTTTCTTTCCAAATGAAAGCTTTAATATATGAAGGCTTGAATGATGGTTTTAACGCTCATATGAATTGGGGCTTTTGCAAGAAATTGCAAAACAAGTCGGATGAAGCTATCGTTGAATTTGAAAATGCTTATCAATTAAACCCCAAAAACAAAGATGTATTGATTGAGCTTTATAATCTTTATATGCAAAACAAAGAACGTTTCGTTGCAATCGAATTTATGCAAAAAGTTTACGACATAGATAAAGACGAACAAGCAAAA
>CANQAW010000044.1 GCA_947589525.1 Candidatus Gastranaerophilales bacterium | reverse complement strand
AAAATATTTGTATTTTTTGATTTGGCAATTTTCATAAGCTCTTTTATATCTTTTTTCTCATATTTATGGTGGTCTGCAAAGCTTATTTCTTCTTTTAAATCATAATAATTTTTTGCAAAATTAAAAAATTGTTCTGCTTGTCCTATAGCGCAAAAAGCAATTGCGGATTGCTTTTTAGGCGCTGTTATTTGCGCTTTTGTAACGGAATTATAAATTTTAAAAGGAGTCAGGTCTGCAACATAGAGTTTTTTATTAAAATTTTCAGCCCATTTTACCGCATCATCAATATCCTTGTCTTCTTTATTTACAAGAATAATTTCATCCGCTCTTTTAATTTCGCTTACGGGTTCTCTTAAAGGTCCAAGGGGCAGAAGATGATTATTTCCGAAACGCATTTTGGAATCTATGACAATAATTGTTCTGTCTTTTTTAACTTTTCGGTTTGAAAAACCGTCATCCAAAATCGCTGTTGTACAGCCCATTTGATAAGCTTTTTCTATAGCCTTTTTTCTGTCTTTGCAAGTTATAACCATCGTATTTGAATTTGCTTTTTTTGCGCTTTGAAAAGGCTCATCTCCGCATAGCTGACCGTTTTCAAAATAAATTTTATCAAAATCTTTTATAATATTTGGTTCTTTGTTTTGAAGTTTCGCACCATATCCTCTTGATATTATTGCGATTTTTTCTTTTTTTGAAATATCCTGCGCCAATTTTATAACTATAGGTGTTTTTCCAACTCCTCCCGTTGTTAAATTTCCGACACAAATAACACTTAAGGGAGTTTTAGCTTCTTTTAGAATATTTTTTTCGTAAAGATAATTTTTAAAATTAATTATTGAACCGTAAAAAAACTCTAACACTTTAAGCGCCGTACAAAGGCAAAAGTTTGGTTTTCGCCTTTGGTAGTGGATATCTTGAAATGTTGTTTTGAATTTTTTCATAGATTAAAACATCAATCTGAATAATAAAAATCTTTTGTTTAGTTTTTGAGAGAATTTAGCAAGATTTTTAGTAATAGTGCTGACTTGCGAAATTGTTGTTTTTAATTTCATCTTTTCGCTGTCGTCCAATCTGTTATAATCACCCATAATTTTTGATATATTTTGAGTTATGTCGGCAAGATTTGTAATTGTTTTTGTTATATCTTCTTTCAATTGCTCATCACGGGTATATTCATTTATATAGCTTGAAATTTCGGAAATATTCCTTGTTGTTGTTTCTATATTTTCAATTATATCTTTATTTTGCGCTTCTTCTACAATTTTATTTACATTATCGGACATCTTGCCCACTGATTTAATTGTTTTTAAAACATCATCCTTGAGCGTTTCATCGGTAATAATTGAATTTATGCTGTTTGACAGTCTTGTTAGACTGTCTATTAAATCTTGGGATTGATTTATTAAGCCTTCTATATCGTTTTTGCTTGAATCAATCAAAAGACTTGCTTTATCAAGAGTTGTATTGGCGCTTTTTGTAAGCTCTTTAATATTTTGAGCGGAAGTTTTAATATCCTCTATAACCTCATCCGATAAAATTTCCGTTAACTTGTCGTTGGTATCAAGCATTGCTTTTGTTGCTCTGAAGCCTAAATCCATAAATTCCGATAGCCGTATCGGCTCAATTACGGTATATTTAATGTCTTTTTTGGGCGTTTGGAGTATCTCTCCGTCTAAAAGATAAAATATTGTTTTATTGTTTTGTGTTTTTACTCCGATAGAATCTTTATTTACGACCAATCCCGGAAGATTGATAACATAAGAAAGCTTTAGAACATACTTTGTATTAAATTTTTGTTTTAAATTATGGCTTAATTGGGATTTTGTCAAAATTTCGGCATCAACCACTTTGCCTATCTCTTTTAAACCTTCCGACAAATACATATAAATCGGCTCATCCTGCTTAATTGCCGTCGAATTTTTATTGGTTTCCATGTAAGTATATTCAACCTTCGGAGGAGTAACTTCAAGAAATTGCTCTCCGATAATTCCGGATTGCTGAATTGAAATTGTCGAAGCGTAAGGAATTTTAACCCCTTTTTCCGTTACGACGAAACGAAGCTTGACACAGCTGTCTTTACCTGCTATAACGGGAATAATGTCTTCAACCTGACCTATTCTCAAGCCCATCATTTGAACGGCTGAACCTGCTCTCATACCGTTTATATCGTTAAAAGTAACATCAATTCTTTCACCCGAAGAAAGGCTTCTGCCCTTTACCCATAAAACTGTAAAAATAAGAATTGATACGGCGCTAAGAGTCAAAAGACCGACTTTTAAACTTGATGAATATTTATTTTTTTTATTCATAACTATCCTTTTTGTTTATTTATGTTCCTATAATGTTCATAGGTCCCGTAATTGAGGCGCTGACAAATTGTCTTGAGTATTCGTCCGTGCCTCGAAGCAATTCTTGAACGCTTCCCTGAAATACCATTTTGCCCTGATATAACATTATTACTCTATCGACCGCACGTCTTATAGTTGACAGCTGATGCGTTACAACTATACAAGAGGCGTTTAATTCTTTTTTTAATTGTACAATATAATCTTCAATCATGGTAGAAGTAACGGGATCAAGCCCTGCCGTAGGCTCATCGTACAAAATAATATTTGGGTTTGTTACAATTGCTCGGGCAAACCCTACTCTTTTTTGCATGCCTCCCGACAACTCGGAAGGATATTTTTCTTCAATTCCTTCCAAGCCCACCATTTTCAATTTTTCTTTTACTATTTTTTCAAGCTCGCTTTTTGTGTATTTTTTTCTCAGCTCTTTTCTCTCTACTATTGGAAAAGCAATGTTATCAAATACATTTAAAAAATCAAACAGCGCACTGTATTGAAAAGCCATGGCAACTTCGGAATCTTTAGGATAAATAATTTCGCCCGAATCAGCTTCCAAAATACCCGAGATTATTTTCAAAAGAGTTGATTTTCCGCTTCCCGAAAATCCGATTACTCCGAGAGTTTCTCCGTTTTGAACCTCAAGGGAAATATCGTTTAAAACGTATTTATCATCAAACATTTTGGATAAGTTTTTGATTTTTAAACTCATAAATTAACCTACAGATAAAAAAATGAAGCAAAAATAAAGTCCCAAACGGCAATCCCTAAAAAAGACCAGACTACCGCTTTTGTGGTTGCTAAACCAACCTCTTTAGCACCGCCATGCGTAAAACATCCGTGAACACAACTGATAAGCGCTATCGTTCCGCCGAAAAACGAAGCTTTTAAAAGTGCAATAAAAATATCTCTCAAATACAGACCGTGCCATAAAGATGTATAATAATTTAATAAACTTAAATCGGCGCACCAATTTGAAACATATCCCGCACAGATAAGCCCGAAAACTGCGGACAATATAAACACGCAGGGCATAAAAACAACCCCCGCCAAAAATCTTGGTACAATTAAATAACTGATATAATCGACTTTTAAAACGGTCATGGCATTAATTTGCTCAGTTACCGCCATTGAAGCAAGTTCGGAAGCAAAAGATGAACCCACCATTGAAATAATCGCAAATCCGCTCATAATCGTTGCAAGTTCACGAACCATAACAAGAGCGGACAGAGTCCCCGTATAATCCGCTCCGCCTTGTTTTGCAAGCTCCGGAGCTAACTGCATGGCAATAATGGCGGAAGTCATGCCGACAATGGTTAAACTGATGGGCAGGCTGTCAAAAGCAAATCTCTTTGACTGTTCTATTGTTTCTTTAAAATTTATTTTAAAGGAAAATATTCTTTTTACAACTTCAACAAAAATTACCCCGATGTTTCCGACCGTTGCAATAAAATCCTCTATTTCCCCTTTTAAAAGCATCAAGGATTGATATGTTAAAGTTTTATTTAGTTCGAACATATAGTTATTTTATCTTAAAAATACGATTTATTCGACTGTATAATAATAAAATTAGCCTATTTATATTACTCTTAATTAAATTTTAAAATACTTTAAAAACAAAATGTTTTAAGGTATATTAAAACTATGTTTGAAAAATTTACCAAAAAAGCGATAGATGCGCTTCAATGTGCTCAAAGTTATGCAACGCAATTTAATCATAAAGAAGTTTTATCCCAGCATCTTCTGCTTGGGCTTGTTGAACAAATAAAAGGGGTTCAGGCAAAAATCTTAAATTTTGATAAATTAGATTTACAGAGACTGACAATCGAAGTCAAAAACAGTGCGCAGGAAAATTTATCAAACAGTCAAAACGTTCAATTTTCAAAATCGGCAAAAGAAATTTTGGAATTGTCAATTGAGCTTTCCTCAGAGCTTAATTCAAAATATATTCAGCCTCAGCATATTGTTCTTGCAATTTTGGAAAACAAAAATTGCACGGCATACAAGATATTAAAAAAATTTGATTACAACGAAGAAAAAATAATTCCCGCTTTAAGAAGCATACTGAACAAAAGCTCGGACATTAAAAACAAGCATGAGGTTACGGTTGAAAACACTCAACTGCTTAATATTAATGACTTCTTTAAGGAAAAAACCATATCGGAAATTTTAAAAAACGCTCAAAGCAAGCTTACAACTCAAGGTTATGAAATTTTAGGAAGCGAACAGATACTTCAATCGATTTTGGAAAACAAAGATTATAAAATAACAGGTATTTTAGAAAAATATTCAATTAACTCCGAAACTTTTGCCCAAAAAATAAAAGAATTTAAAACCAGAAGCGCAGAATTTGAAAACTCCCAAAAACAAATCATATTTACTCCGAACGCTTTTCAGGCGCTTCTTTGTGCGCTGGAAATTGCAAAAGAGCTGGGAAGTGTTGAAATAAACGCAGAACATGTAATTTTAGGAATTTTAAAATCCAAAAAAGGTATAGCATATAAAATTCTTTGCGAAAATATATCGGATACTAACGCTTTTAAAGAAACCGTTTTAAAAACAACAAACGATAAAATCCCTGAAACTCTTACTATTTTAAGATTATCAAAAGAACTTGCTTATGAGATAAATTGTCCTTTTGTCGGAAGCGAAATTATTCTTCTCGGAATTTTAAGGTATTCCAAAGGGATTGCAAACGGAGTTTTAAAACAATTGGGAATTAACTTTAAAGATGTCCAAACGGAAGTTTTAAAATTAATTAAACCTCAAAATACAAAGCCTCAAAGCTTATCATACAGCCCGAGAGCGCAAAAAATTCTTGAAATTGCTTATGAAACGGCTCAGGAGCACAAAAGAACAAAAATCAAATCGGAAAATCTTTTATACGCAATTACAAAAATCCCGAGCTGTAACGCCATGCGGATTTTAACAGATTTAGGAACGGATATTCTTGAAATTCAACAAGGAATTAAGCAAGAGTTATTGGGCGGAATGGATTTATAAACTAATACAACTGTAGGATAAAAATAAAATCTAAAAATTATATAATTCAAGCTATGAATAAAACAACATTTTTAGATATTTGGAACAACCTGCATCCTTTAGTCCATTTTTGGATTATTTTAAGCACAATAGGCATTGTAGCATTATATGGCGCAATGTCATATATGTAAATCAGTCTTTTGAAATTATCAAATAAACCATAAGACCAAAAAACATTAAAACGGGGTAAAACAAACCTTTCATAACGGAAAAAGAGCTTAAAGAAAGGCTTGAGGACAAACTAACCGCAATTAAAATCTGTGCGCCGTAAGGAATCATGCCCTGTACACAGCAAGAAATTGTATCCAGTAAACTTGCCGTTTTTTTTGGACAAACATTGTATTTTAAAGACAGCTCCTTTGCAATAGGGCCTGAAGTTATGATTGCAACGGTGTTATTTGCCGTAAAAAGATTGATAATTCCAACAAGTGCGCAAATTCCAAACTCGCAGGTTTTTTTGTTTTTAATAAATTTTTCGGCGCTGTTTAAAATATAAGTAATTCCGCCGTTATATCGAACCATTTTTAACAATCCGCCCGCAAGCATGGCAACAATAAGCGTTGTCGCCATTGTAATTGTACCGTCTCCTATACAGCTGAATGCTCCGAATATATTAAAAATACCGTAAGACATTCCTATAATCGTATTTAAAATTATTCCGATTAACAATAAAAACATAACATTTACGCCTATTACTCCTAAAATTAAAAGTAAAATATAAGGAATAATTTTAACAAACATTTCAAAATTTATTGAATTAACGACATTTAACGATGTTGTTTCAACAAAACAGGGTAATGTATACAAAATAACGCAGATTAGAGCGGGCACTATTACTATTCTTAAGTTATAGAGCATCTTATCTCTCATATCCACGTTTTGAGTTCTGGTTGAAGCTATTGTCGTATCGGATATTAAAGATAAATTATCTCCAAACATTGCTCCCCCGACCACTGCTCCGATTGTAATAAAAGGTGAAAAACCCGTAGTCTGGCAGATATTAACCGCAATCGGAACTAATGAAGCAATTGTTCCGCAGGAAGTTCCTATTGAAAGAGAAATAAGCGCAGAAACTATGAATAATCCCGAGATTATAAATTTTAAAGGAATAAAATGAAGTGCAATTTTAACGGCGCTGTCTACCGCTCCTATTGTTGTAGCACTTTGCGCAAAAGCTCCGGCTAAAATAAAAATCAGGCACATAATCATTATGTCTTTGTTTCCCATTCCGTGAGCAAAGATTTCTATTTTTTTGTTTAATTTTTCTCTGTGATTTAAAATTAAAGCCGTTGCGGAAGATATAATAAAAGCAACCGTCATCGGAACTTTTGAAAAATCTCTTGTAAAAGCGCTGAAGCCGAAATAAAAAATAACAAACACAATAAAAGGAATTAAAGCTTTAAAGCTGGATGTTCGCCATTGGGGATATTCTTCATGATTGTGCATTTTATTTCCTTATTTTAACCAAATAATCATACATAAAAACTATTTGTAAATCAATATTATACTTTCGGGGATTATTTTTATTTTTTTCTTTTCGGATAATAAAAGGGTTATTTTAAAGGAGATTAGTAAAATGAATTGCACTTTTACAAATGTTTTAAAATGGATTACATACGGCGCTGTTTTAATAGGTGCGCTAAACTGGGGTTTAATCGGCGCATTTGATTTTAATTTGGTAAGCTTCTTATTTGGCGATATGAGCACAATAACAAGAATTATATATTCAATCGTCGGTTTGTGCGCTATAGGATATTTCATCCTTTCAATCAGAGACGAAATGGAATGTTCACATTATAATTGCTAATCATTGTTACAATGAGGTTGGTATCGCAAAACTTTGCGATACCAATTTTATATATGTTGTTTAACGAAATTTTGAAAATATTCCGTTTTGTTAAAAGGAAGCTTTTCATCATTTAAAAAATCAACTCTTTCAAGTTTTTTTGTTTTTGAATTGTAATTATAAACTTCAAATTCGTTTTCCTTTAAAACAAATTTAATAAAACCCAGATATTTTGTTGCAACAATCTTTGTTTTTGAATTTCTTAAAATATCCAAAGTAGTATGATGCGGATGTTCAAATTTTCCAAAACCCGAAGATATAAGAGTGTATTTCGGATTAAAATAATCAATCATAGCGCTGTTAACGGTATTTTGTGCTCCGTGGTGGCCGATTTTGAATATATCAATATTTTTATCCGTATAATTTTTAATTGAAGAAAATCCTTCAACTCCGCTGTCTGCACTAAAGAGAAGCTTTTTATCTTTATAAGTTAAATAAGTTACAACGGAAGATGAGTTATCGGTTATATTTTTTACTTTAGGGATAACGGTTTTAATTTTTAAATCGTCCTCAAAATAAATTATTTCATTATTTTTTGCGATTTTATAATTTAGTTTATTTGTTTTTAAATAATTTAAAATTTTTAAAGAAGTATAAGTATCGCTTGTATCCTTTTGAATAATTATATTTTTAACTTTAAAATTATCTAAAATGCTTATAGTTCCGCCGCAATGGTCTGAATCAAAGTGAGTTATAATAAAATAATCAATGGTTTTAATTCTTTTATTTCTTAAGTAAGGGTTTATTATAATTTTTCCGTCATCTAAGCTTTTATAGCCGGCTTTTGCGCTGTCAATCAAAATATATTTGTTTTTTGGAGTTTTAATTAAAAAGCTGTCCGCATTTTTAACATCAAACGCAATAATTTCAAGATTATGATTGAATTTATCAAAATTTATAAAGCTTATAAGAAAAACAATCAAAACAAAAATAAAAGTATAGAAGTATTTTTTGTTGAAATTCTTTTTAATGTTTAAAATTAAAAGTAAAATCAAAACCCAAAAACCAAACATTTGAAATACATTAAAGCCCGCAATTTCAATTAAAGAATATTTAAAGGAAGCAAAATAAGCACTTATTTTAATTAAAAGAGTCAAAAAAGGATTAGCGGTTAAATCAAAAATATAAACACTAAAATCCGATATCTTGGGTATAAAAGATAAAATTGACCCAATAAAGCCTACAAAGCTCAAAATTCCGATAAAAGGAACAACCGCAATATTTGCTATAACCGACAAAGGAGCAATATTATTAAAATAATACAACTGCAAAGGTATAACCCATGCCTGCGCAATTATGGGAACGCTGATTACAACGGCAATATTCATCGGCGAAAACATAAACAAAAAATATTTTTTAACTCGTGAAATATTTTTATATTTTTCTTTAAATTTTTTATCTTTTTGGCTGAATTTTTCGCAAATCACGCCCGTAGAGCAAATAAGACCCAAAGTTACCATAAAAGATAATTGAAAACCTATATCAAAAATCATCTTGGGACTGAACAACAATATTAAAAACCCGACAAAAAAGATTAATGCAATACTGCTTACGCTTCTGTCTATTAATTTTCCGAATAATACAAACAACAACATAAGGGAAGCTCTTAAAATAGAAGGCGGGAAACCTGTCATAAAAGTGTATAAAATAACAAAAAGCGCTCCGGTTAAAATTGAAAACCTGTAAGGAAGCTTTATAAAATTTGCAATATAACTCCATATCCCAAAAATCAAAGCTACATTTAATCCGCTTGCACACAATAAATGTAATAAACCCGAGGATTTGAAATCATTTTGAATTTTATCATCCACACTAACTGCGCTATCTCCGAAAACAAGACCCATCAACAGTTCCAGCTTAGGCGATTTAAGATTTTCGGAGTGTTTTTGAACAATTTTATTTCTTATGTTTTCAAAATCCTGCAAGATATAATAACGGCTGTCTTTAAAGTTTTTTAAAAATACGGGTTTTGCCGTTATTTTAAAATCATTATTGCGGACATATAAAATATTTGTGCAGTTTTTTGTTAAAAGATAGTTTTTATAATCAAATTGATAAGGATTTGTTGCTTCTTTCGGAGATTTTAAAATTCCTTTGGCGGTAAAATAATCTCCTATTTTTATTTTATTTTTTAAATTATCATCTAAATCAAGGTTAATAAGAATTTTTGAATTAAGGTTTGAAAATTTTTTATTTTGAAAACAGCCCTCTTTTATATCTGCATAGAATTTTATCTTTTCCGATTTGTTGTTGATTTCTTTGTAGGACACAATTTGTCCTTTTAAAATTACGTCTTTTGCGTTTAAATTATCAAAAAATTTTTCAAAATCAGATGATTGATTAGCTCTTAAAACTCCGAGCAGAAATATCAAACATAAAATTAAACTCCGCCTGAAGCCGAAATTAAAGAACCATATCAAACAGGATAACAATATAAATATAACAACGGCAAAAGTTTTTTCAAAACTTAAAAATACGCACATCAATCCGAAAATATAAAATAAAGAAAGAAAAATTGTATAGCCTTTGTCTTTTATAAAATTTTCAAATTCTTCTTTTGTCATTTTATTCAAATAAGGTGTTTACAAATTCATTTTTATCAAAATCTCTTATATCGTCAATTTTCTCACCAACCCCGATTAATTTTGTCGGAAGTTTAAACTGCTTTGCAATCGCTATAATCATTGCGCCTTTAGAGCTTCCGTCGAGTTTTGTTATGGCAATGGAATTTATTTTAACGGCTTCGTGAAAAACAGATGCCTGACTCAGCGCATTTTGCCCTTGAGTACCGTCAAGCACAAGAATTGTTTCAAGGTTATCATTGTTTATTTTTTTATCTATAACCCCTTTAATTTTTTTTAATTCTTCAATTAAATTAAATTTATTTTGCAGTCTTCCGGCGCTATCTATAATAACTACGTTATAATTTTCATTTCGTGCTTTATCAATTCCTTTAAATGCAAGAGCCGAGCTTTGCGCTTTGTCTTCTCTTAAAATATCAACACCCGCACGCTTTGACCATATATCAAGCTGTTCTTCGGCAGCTGCTCTAAATGTATCTCCCGCAACCAGAAGAACTTTATTTCCCTCTTGTTTAAATCTGTGTGCGAGTTTTCCGATTAAAGTAGTTTTACCGGCACCGTTCACTCCGACTACAAAATAAACATTTAATTTGTCTTTGTCAAATTTGAGCTTATTTTCGCCCTCAACATTTAAAATATCAATAAATTTTTCTTTTAAATAACTTTTAAAATCGGACATTTTAATATTTTTGTCTTTAATTTCATTAGTTATTTCGACGGCTAAATCAACGCCTAAATCCGCTTTTATAAGCATAGTTTCAATGTCATCAAGCGTAAATTCATCAATCTGCTCATTTTGAACAGTATTTACAACATTTGTAATTAAAGAATTAACCGTATTAGATAAGACTTCTCTTAAAGATTTCTTTTCCGAAGCGTCAGGATTTTCTTTATTTTTTTTAAAAAAATTAAACATATTTTTCTACAACTCTGGCAAGTATTCCGTTTATAAAAGAGGGCGAATCGTCGGTTGAATATTTTTTGGCAAGTTCAAGCGCTTCATCTATTACAACCTTATGAGGCGCATCTTTTATATAAACAAGCTCAATAATTGCAATTCTCAATAAATCCTTATCAATTTTAAAAATTCGCTCTATATCCCAGCCTAAAGCATGTTCGCTTATTATTTTATCAATTTCTTCTTTATGTTTTTTAAATTCTTCGCATATTTGAATTATATATTCCTGAACTTCATTTTGTCCCGATAATGCGGATAATTCCGCTATTTCAAGGGCATTTAAAGTTTTTTCGCAAGCTCCTAAAATTTTATCTATTTTTTCTTCTAAATCGGATGTCAAAGGAACTTTTACCGCAATATTATCGCTGTCTAT
>CANQAW010000043.1 GCA_947589525.1 Candidatus Gastranaerophilales bacterium | reverse complement strand
TGGTGTCCGAAAGGACTATGCCCCAAATCATGTCCCAGAGCAATGGCTTCGGTCAGCGAAACATTTAATCCCAGTGCAGAAGCAATTGTTTTTGAAATACTTGCAACATGGTTAACATGCTCAATTCTCGTACATACGTGGTCATTGTTTGTTGCAAAGAACACCTGTGTTTTATGTTTTAATCTTCTGTATGCGCTTGAATGGAGAATTCTTGTAGCATCTCTGTCAAAAGGAGTGCGAATTTCATTAGGTTTGTTAATTAAAGGTGAAATTCTTTGTATACAATTTTCATATTTTGCGTTATTTTCGAAAATTGCATATTTCTCAAACGAGTTCTTTTTTATTACGTTTTTTTCTCTCATATCCACTCTCTGTGCGCTTTTCGTCATTATACTTAATTTTAATGATTTTTAAATCATATATGTATTTTATTTTCAAAAAATGTTAGAATTTTTTTATGAGTAAAAAGACAATATTTACCTACATTTGTCTTATTGCGCTCTTTATTCAGTCTGCTATTAGAGAGCCAAATGACTTTCAAGTAACCCGATATCAAGTTGCAAACGAACAACTTAAGGGTATTTGTGTTGTTTTTTTATCCGATTTTCATTTTAAAAAAAAAGATTATAAAAAATTAAAAAAAATTGCCGATTTAACCATTAAAGAAAAGCCTGATATAATACTGCTTGGCGGAGATTACACAAACAGTAAAAACCCGAAAAACCTCATGAGCCCGTTTGTTTTTTCTTCAAGATTTAAAAAAACAAAAGCACCAATGTTTGCCGTCCTCGGAGAAGCGGATTGGAAAAACAGCGCAGCCGTAATTAAGAAAGGGTTTAAAAGCAACGGAATAAAAGTTCTTGAAAATTCAAGCGCAAGAGTTGAAATTAATCAAAAATCAATTTATATAGTAGGTATCGGAGATAAAAAATCGCAAAAATCAGATATTACAAAGGCGTTTAAACGTACAAAAATGCCCAGAATTGTCATTACTCATAATCCTGATATATATTTCGACATAATGGAAGAAACGAGCATAATTTTTGCGGGACACACGCACGGAGGACAGTTTTTGTTTCCGTTCACTCCGCCTTTAATTGTGGATTCAAAGTTTGGAGTCGAATTTGCATCAGGCACAATATCAAAAACAAGCAATCAAATGATTATATCAAAAGGGCTCGGAACAAGGGGAATACCCTTAAGATTAAATTGCAAACCCGAAATAGTAGTTGTTAATTTCATATAGAATGTAATCAGATAATTGACAGTCTCTTTTTAAAATTTATAATTTACATATATAAGAATTATTGGTATAAAAAGTGTATATAATCTGGGCTATAATAGGTTTTATATTTCTGTATGCGGATTTTAAAAAATCAGGCATTTACAAATTAAGCCTTGCTTGCGCCTTTTTATTTACGTCAATTACGGCATATAAAATACCGCAGAATTACACAATTCAGATAAGCGCTTTATTGTGTTTTTGCGCCATATTTTATTTCTTAATCAAAACAATTTTCATAAAAGAATTTCAAGACGTAAAAAAACTGAAAAATGCCGAAAATATTTTGCAAAAAACCGCAACTGTTACAAAAGATATCGGAAAAACTTTATCCATAGACGGAATTGGTCAAATTAAAATTAATAACGAATTATGGAGTGCAAAAGCAGTTAACGATAAAGAAATAAAAGCCGGCAGAAAGGTTAAAATAGTTTCAAGAGAAAACATGGTTTTAAACGTTGAGGTAATCAAATAAAATGCAAAAAACAAATAAAAGAATTTTAGTGGTAGATGATGACAGCGAAATAAGAGAGCTTCTTGTTTTTGATATTTCTCAAAGCGGATACATAGTAGACAGTGCATCCAACGGCGAGCAAGGCTTAAAAAAGGCTCTTGAAAATAATTACGATTTAATTTTGCTTGATGTAATGATGCCAAAGATGAACGGATACGACGTATGCAATAATATTCGCCTTGCAAAACCGAACATTCCCGTTTTGCTTTTAACCGCAAAAGGTACTATTGAAGATAAAAAACAAGGCTTTGACTGCGGTGCCGATGATTATTTAATTAAACCCTTTGACGTGCAGGAAGTTCTGTTAAGAATTAGAGCCTTGCTGAGACGAAGTGATTCATCAGGTCAAACCCAAAAAAAAGAAGTGTTGAGAGCAGGTGATATAGAAATTCTGCCTAACAGTCTGGAAGCGGTAATTATAGATAAAAAAGTAAAATTAACTCCGACTGAGTTTGAAATTTTATACTGCCTTATGCAGTATATAAACTCTCCGGTTAGTCTGGCAACTTTGCTGGATGAGGTTTGGGGATATGACTCAAATGAAGACGTAAGAATGGTCAGGGTTCACGTCGGAGGTCTAAGGCAAAAAATAGAACCCGACCAAAGAAATCCCAAATACCTTCATACCGTTGTAAATATAGGGTATAAATTAACACCTTTCGGAAGCGAAGAATGAAACATTTAAAAATCATAGAACAAATTACCATAACTCTTATTATTGCGGTTTTAATACCTTTTATTACCATAGGAATAATTATCTCAAATATCTCCCAGCAGTCGGTTAGAAATGAACTCAAAATGAATGCTTCCATAATGGCGGAATTTACGGCAGATTCAACCGAAAAATATCTTGAGTTCAGTCAGTCGCAATTAAATCAGCTGGCTTCAGCCTTTAATTATATGCCTAATTCAATGTATAAAACAAAATATTTTAAAAACATTGAACAAAAAGCCACCCTTTTTAAAAATCTCGGAGTAATTGAAAAAAACAAACTTCCTGCAAACAAAAAACAAATAAAAGATGACTATCTGACCTTATATGCCCCGATTGATAAAGAAGGCAGGTTTTATCTCAGAGGACAGATTAAAATTAACATCATAAACGAACTTTTTGAAAGCAAAAATACAAAAGGCAGAAACATACTGATTATTGATGAAAATACAAAAGAAATTATAACTTCAAATACCAATAACATTGAAATAAAAGAAGAAATTAAAAATTTTAAATATAATAAAGGCGTAAAATCAGGCTTTTTCGGAAGCTCAAAAAACACTCCGAAAGCATACGCAAAAATCGAGAATTCTCCTTGGGTTGTTATTGTTGATACAACAAAAAAAGTTACAAAAGATACAATAAATAAAGCAAGAGGAAAAATACTGCTTTCGCTTCTTTTTGCCGGACTTTCCATTATAACAATAGTAAGCTTATATTCTTACTACCTGTATATTAATATAAGGCAATTATTTAAAGGAATTACGGCTATTTCAAAGGGCAACTACGATAAAAAAATACATCTTTTAAAAACAGCATTCACTCCGCATGAAATAATATTCTTAGCCAAAGAATTTAACTACATGGCAAATAAAATCAACACTTCTTATAAAGATTTAAAGCAAAAAAATAAAAAATTAAATCAATTAAACGAATACAGAGAAAACTTAATAAGTTCTACAAGCCACGAATTCAGAACCCCGTTGACAAGTATTATCGGCTATACTTCCAGACTGTTAAGACATGATATTAAATTGGACGAAGAAACCAAAATCAAATCGCTTAAAATCATTAAAAATCAAGCTCAAAGACTGTCAAGAATGGTTGAAGATTTACTTACAATTCCCGAACTTGATTCGTCAAGCATGAAATTTAACCTTCAGGAAACAGATTTAAATGAAATAGTTCAAAGAATATTAGAGTATCAATACAACGAAAATATTCCTTTTGATTTTAAGTCGGAAACCGAAGTTCCTTTTGTTTGGGCGGATGAACACAGATTGGAACAGGTTCTTATAAATTTAGTAGATAATGCTCAAAAATACACACTTGACAATACAGCGGTTAAAGTTCGAATTAAAAAACTTAATAAATGCCCTGCCATAGAAATAGCAAATAAATGCGAAAAAATCACATCCGAAGAAAAAGAAAAATTATTTGATAAATTTGTAAGGCTTGATTCATCATTGACAAGAAAAACGAGAGGAACGGGGCTCGGGTTATATATCGTCAAAGGTCTCTGCGCTCAAATGAACATTGAAATAAGGCTAAAATGCAAAAATGAATTTGTAATAAGTTTAAAATTTAAAGACTATGTTAAATAAAGAAATAATGACACTTGCACTCGAAAAAGCTCAAAAGGTTAAAATTGATATTCCGGTATGTGCAATTATTACAAAAAACGACAAAATAGTTTCAATCAAAACAAACAAAAGAGAAAAAAAATCTCTGATTACTTCTCATGCTGAGCTTTTGGCACTTAATGACGCAAATAAAAAACTCAAAAGCTTAAGATTAACGGGCTGTGATATGTATGTTACTTTAGAGCCTTGTCCTATGTGTGCTTGGGCAATATTAAATTCAAGAATAGAAAATCTGTACTTTTCGGCTTACGACACAAATTACGGTGCTTTTGGCGGTAAAATAAATCTTGCTCCTCTGGCTAATTCAAAAATGAAAATTTTAGGCGGAATTATGGAAGAACAAGGAAGCGAACTTTTAAAAAATTATTTCAAGGAATTAAGAAGTGAAAAAATTACTCGATAGTCTTGTTTTAAAATATGAAAATAAAGATTTTATAAAAAACGACCCTATTCAATTTCCGCACAGATATACAACAAAAGAGGATGTTGAAATAAGCGCCTTTATCGCCTCTTTATTTGCTTTTGGCAGAAGAGAACAATTTATAAAAAAATTAAATTTCTTATTCGGTCTTACACAAACTCCTTTCGAGCTTATAAAAGATTTTAAAAAATTTAATCTTGGCGATTTTATCTACAGATTTATAAAATCCGAGGATTTAACGGAGCTTTTAAAAATATTAAACAAGCTTTATATAGAAGATAAAAGTTCGCTGGAAGAATTATTTTCCTCAAAAGATAAGTTCAATACGGCAATAAGCTATTTCTATTCAAACTGTAATTTCCCTTCAAGCAGGGGCTTTTGCTTTATGTTTGCAAAACCTTGCAATAATTCCGCACTAAAAAGAATTAATATGTTTTTAAGATGGATGGCAAGAACAAACAGTCCGGTTGATTTCGGCATTTGGAAAAACATTAAACCAAGCGAGCTTATTATACCTCTTGATACTCATGTTGCAAGAATTTCAAGAAAATTTAATCTTTTAAAACGCAAACAAAATGATTTTAAAAGCGCACTTGAGCTAACACAAAAACTTAAAGAATTTGACGAAAAAGATCCCGTTAAGTATGACTTTGCTCTGTTTGGTTTAGGCATTGATAAAAAAATAAATTTTTAAAACATACCTTTTTTAGCAAAGAATACAGCAGCCATCATAGCGGCAATTAAAGATATAATACTTACTATTAAAAATCCGTATTGATTTGCACCAAAGGGCACTGCCACATTCATTCCCCAAAAACTTGAAAACATTGTCGGAATTGCAAAAATAATTGCAATGGATGTTAAAAATTTCATAACGGTATTTAAATTGTTTGAAATAATTGATGCAAATGTGTCCATCATGTTCTCCAGAATGTTTCTGTGCATTTCAACCATTTCAAGGGCTTGTTTATTTTCTATTATTACATCTTCCAATAAATCAATATCATCCTGCGTAAATTTTAAAAATCCGCTTTGTTTAGAGCTTTGAGTCAAACGCATAATTTTTTGAAGCACTACATAGTTGTCTCTAAGCGCCGTTGTAAAATATACCAGAGATTTTTGAACTTCAAAAAGTTGAAAAAGAGCTTTGTTTTTCATTGTTTTTCTAAGTTCGACTTCAATTTCTTCCGATTGTTTGTAAATATAATTTAAATATCTCAAATAAAATTTTGTCGAACGAAACAATATATCAAGCAAAAATTTCGTTTTGTTTCTTGTATCAAAAGACCCTGATGTTTCTTTATTGAAAGAAGAAATTACGTTGTTCTTTTTTGAACAAACGGTAATAAAGCCTCTTTGCGTGAAAATTATCCCCAAAGGCAAAGTGTCGTATGCGCCTTCATCTTCCATTGTAGGTAAATTTGTAATTATCAAAAGACAATCATCTTCTATTTCAATACGAGAGCGTTCATCCACGTCAAGAGAATTTCTCAAAAAGCTTTCATCCAAGTTTAAGACAATGGAAACTTTTTGAATTTCATCATAGGTAGGGTCAATTAAATTAAACCAAGAACCGCTCTGAGCCTCATTAATTCCAAGTTCAATAAGTTTATTTTCGTCATTTGTTTTTAAAATTTCAATCATGACAAACTTCCTTGTTAAACGGGGATATCTATATTAAACTATATAAATTAAAATATGTAAATAAAAAGAAACCTCTTTAATACAAAGAGGCTAATTTACACACACACAAAACCATTAAAATTATTTTTTAAAAGTTACGCATAATCGGGACGCGCTTCTTTTTTCAATTTTTCCATCAGTTCGTTTTTCTTTGCCATTTGCTCGGCTACAACTTTTCTTGCGGCTTCCGCTATCCTTTCCTTTTTAGATTTAACATTTTGCATTTTCATATAATGAATATTCATTGAAATCGCTTTTGTGCAAACATTGCGCAATGTCTGTTGAATTCTGAATGCTTCCATGTGAGCATTAGCATAATCATTCATTGTACTCATCAGCTTATTTGGGTCTATCATTGAATTTTGAACAATGGCATTATCAACTTTTAAAGATGAATATTTTTTTACTAATGCCTTGTCAAGACCGTCCTTTGCGCCAATTGCCATCTTTTTACTCCATTGTACTTTAATTCTCGTACTATTATAAAGTATTTTTTCGGCATAAAAATGCGCAAACTTAATACTTTTGTTACATTTTGTTACAAAAATACATAAAAAATAAACATGGAATAAATAATAAATATTTAAAACTTAAATATGGCGTTTGTTTTTACAAAACTTATTATAGAGAGCTATATCTGTACACATTTTCAGTTTTTATGAGACAATAATATTAATTAAGCTTTAAGGGGAGAGTAAATGGCGCACATAGAAATCAACAGCAATTTGTGCAAATCGTGTTATCTCTGTATTAACGCTTGTCCGTTCGGTTTAATTAAAAAAAGCGCAGAGACGGGCAAAACGGGAGAATATACCGTTGAGTTTTATGATAAAGAAAAAAAATGTACGGCTTGCGCATCATGTGCAATGTCATGCCCCGATATAGCAATAACAGGTGTTTTTAAATAATGACGGAAAGAGAACTTTTAAAAGGAAATATTGCAATAGCAAAAGCATCTCTTATAGCGGGGTGTGAATGCTATTTCGGTTATCCTATTACGCCTCAAACCGAAATTGGCGAATATCTGAGTTTAGAAATGCAAAAAAGACACCTTGCGTACGTTTGTGCCGAATCGGAAATAGGAGCAATAAATATGGCGCTCGGCGCAAGTGCTGCCGGTGCTAAAGTTATGGTTTCAAGCTCATCTTGCGCCGTTGCACTTATGCAGGAAACTATTTCTTATGCTTGCGCAGACGAACTTCCGTTTGTTTTGGTTAACGTTATGAGAGCCGGCCCCGGGCAAGGATACATATACCCGTCGCAGGGCGATTACAATCAGGCAACCGTCGGGGGCGGAAACGGAGATTATCATACAATTGTTCTTTCTCCCTCAACCGTTCAGGAATGTGCGGATTTAACATACAGGGCGTTTTATTTGTCCCAAAAATACAGAAATCCCGCAATTATACTTGCAGACGGACTTCTGGGGCAAATGTCGGAAAGCGCCGTTATTAAAGAGTATCCGTACGAAGAAATTGATAATTCCGATTGGATTTTAAACGGAGCATCAGACAGATTATCAAGAAATATCCATTCTCTTGAGCCTTCACAGTTAAAATTAAACGAACACAATGTTAATCTTAAAAGAAAATATACATTAATAGAAAATCAAGAGCCGATGTATGAAGAATATTTCTGTGAAGATGCGGAAATAATTATAACCGCTTTCGGTTCAATGGCTCGTTATACAAAAGAAGTTGTAAACCATTATCGGGAAAAAGGCATCAAGCTCGGTTTATTCAGACCGATTACCTTATATCCTTTCCCCTATCAACAGTTGAGAAAACTGTCTTACAGCGCAAAACTGTTTGTAGACATTGAAATGAATTTAGGTCAAATGCTTAAAGATGTACAACTTTCGGCATTATCAAACGTTCAAACCGCATTCATAGGAAAACCGACGGGCGATTGGTTGAAAAAAGAAGAAATAACAGGGGTTATAGACAATTTATTAAAGGATAAAAATGCAAACATACGCTAAGCCAAAATCAATTAAAGAAAATTCAAGCTTTACATTTTGCTCGGGCTGTGACCATGGTCTCGCAATTAAGCTTGTTGCGCAAGTTATAGATGAACTGAACATTCAACGGGACACAATTGCCGTTTCATCTTCCGGTTGTTCGGTTTTTTTATATGATTTTTTAGACGTAGATTGCGTTGAAGCACCCCACGGCAGAGCATGTGCCGTAGCAACGGGAGTAAAAAGGGCTCACAGAGCAAAAGGAAACAACAAAATCGTCTTTACTTATCAAGGAGACGGAGATTTTGCTTCCATCGGTCTTGGCGAGTCAATCCACAGTGCGCTCAGAGGTGAAAATATAACAGCAATATGCATAAACAACACAAATTACGGAATGACGGGCGGACAGCTTGGTCCTACTACACCTATGGGACAAATTACCGCTACAAGCCCTTTGGGAAGAAATAAAGAATATCACGGATTTCCCATCCAAACGGTTCAACATATTGCAATATGCGAAGGAACTTGCTTCTGCGCACGTGTAGCGCTATATGATATTAAAAATATCTATAATGCAAAAAAACAAATTAAAAAGGCTTTTGAATATCAGCAAAAAGGCTTAGGATTCAGCTTTGTGGAAATTTTGTCAAGCTGTCCCACCAATTGGAAATTATCTCCGATTGATTCGCATAAAAAAATAGAGGAAGAGTTGACAAAAATATATCCTCTTGGAGTTTATAAGGACATAGACCATGAATAAAAATTTTATAATATCAGGTTCGGGCGGTCAGGGAATTTTATCAATAGGCTCAATTTTAGCTAATATTTTTATGCTTAGCGGAAAATTTGTTTCCCTTTGTCCTTGTTACGGTGCCGAAATGCGAGGCGGAGCGGTAAATTGTGAAATTAATATGTCAGATAGAGAAATATACTGCGTACAAAATTCAAAAGCGGATATTGTAGTCGCGCTTAATCAGACTTCATTTGATAAATTTATCTCAAGAGTTAAAGAAAACGGAACAATAATTGTTAACTCATCAATGGCAAAAATCGAAAAAACAAGAAAAGATATTCAATATATCTTTGCACCTTTAACTCAGGAAGCGCAAAAACTTGGAAACATAAAAATCACAAATTCGATTGCTCTGGGAATTTTATCAAAAATCATAGGTAATTTAAATATTGATATTGTCAAAGAAGCATACGAAAAAATCTTAAAAGATAAAAAAGAATTAATCCAAAAAAATATTGAAGCTTATCTTGTAGGTTTAAACTACATTCAAGAAGGGGTTGTATAGATGAAAAACATCGGAGCAAAAATAATCGCCCTTGATTGCGAAACTGCGCAAAAAATTATTACAAATGACGATTTAACAAAGATTTTAGACACTTCCGACGAATGGATTTCAACAAGAACGGGTATAAAACAAAGAAGAGTTACGGATAAAGACAAATCCTCGACTGATTTAGGAATTGAAGCTTCAAAAAAAGTAATCCGAAGAAGTAATTTTGATGTCAATTCGATTGATTTGATAATAGCCGCCTGCTCAGCACCTGAGGACATATATCCTTCCGTTTCATGTTTAATCCAAAAAGCAACGGGGGCAAAAAATTCAGCCTGCTTTGACTTAAGAGGAGCTTGCGCAGGTTTTATTTATTCCCTGAATTGTGCTTATGCTTTTATTAAATCCGGAATTTATAAAAATATTTTAATTGTTGCAACCGATACTACAACAAAATATACCGATTGGTCAGACCGCTCCACTTCCGTATTGTTTGGAGACGGTGCGGGTGCTGTTATTTTGTCGGCTCAAGAAAATGACGACGATATTATTGGAGTCGACTTATTGGCAGACGGAGCATGTGCCGATTATATTACATTAAAAATAAAAGGTAAAACGTGTCCGCTGGTTGAAAAAGGAACTGATGAAACCAAGCCTTTTATTCAAATGAAAGGAAAAGATGTTTACAAATTTGTTATGACCAAAATACCATCGGAAATTGAAGAACTGTTAAAAAAAACAAATACAAAAATTGAAAATATAGACTACTTTATACCGCATCAATCCAACCAAAGAATGATAGACGGATTGTCGGAAAGATTAGGCATAGAAAGTCAAAAAGTTATCTCAAATATTAAAGACTACGGGAATATGTCCGCTGCTTCCATTCTCGTTGCAATAAGAGAAGGTATAGACAGCAATAAAATAAATTTACCTGCTAAAATATTAATTAGCGCCTTTGGAGCAGGAATGACCGGCGCAAGTGCAATAATAAAATTGGATAAAAATATATAACAAACACAGGAGAAAAATAAGTATGAAAAGACGTGTAGTAGTAACCGGAATGGGTTGCGTATCGCCTTTTGGTGTCGGAATCGATATCTTATGGGAAAATTTAAAGAAAGGCAACAGCGGTATAAGATATTTAAATTTAGACAAAGAAAAACATTTGGTGCATATAGGAGGACAAGTTCCCGAATTTGATACAACGCCGTATGTTGATTCTAAAGATGCCAGAAGAATGGATAAATTCATCTTGTGTTCCGTAGTTGCGGCAACTTTAGCAATGGAAGATTCAAAATTAGATTTAGAAAAAGAAGATTTAACGAGAATAGGCGTAATTGCTGGGTCAGCTGCGGGAGGTCTTGAAACAATTCAAAAAAACCACGAAGTTATGCAAATTCGAGGCTATCATAAATGTTCTCCGTTTATGGTTCCGATGATGATAACCAACATGGCGGCAGGTAAAATCTCGATAAAATATGGTCTTAGAGGGATGTCAAAATCAATAGCAACGGCCTGTGCAACGGGGGCGCATTCAATAGGAGATGCTATGCGCGCCATACAGTATAATGATGCGGATATAATGGTGGCAGGAGGCGCAGAAGCAGGGATTTGCGATATGGGAATAGGCGCTTTTACTTCAGCAAAAACGCTTTCAAGAGCAAATGACGAACCGGCTAAAGCTT
>CANQAW010000042.1 GCA_947589525.1 Candidatus Gastranaerophilales bacterium | reverse complement strand
CCGATAAATCGTCAATTTTAAATATCTCTTTAGTTTTGATATTATTTGCAAATTCCATTGCAAACATTGCAATAATTATTGCTTCAAGATTGGAAGCCGGCACCATGTTTTCCGGAAGCTCGTTAAAATTATACTTAATTTTGAGTAAAGTTTGCAAATTTTTACAATCTATACTTGTTCTTAAAAGATAGTAAGAATTTAAGCCGTAGGCTGACCTTAATTGATTTATATCACACCTTATAACATTTATATTTTTTTCTTTTAATTTTAAAAAAGTGTCGTTGCATCTTTTGGAAATTCTGTTTGTCCAATTATCACGATTTATTTTAAAATAATCTCCTAAAGGCTTGTAGTTTTTGGAATGTATTCTCCATTTTCCCTCTAATATTCGATTGTCATAGGGAACGGAAGCGCAGATAATTGCATTTTTAACATAAGGAGAATTTTCAAAAAAATAGTCAATATCCTGCGCAAAATAAAATTTATCCAAAAGCAGAATTTTGCTGTGCCTGTCTAAAACACAAACGGCACTGTCATAATTTGAAGAATTTGATAATGACACTCCGATAAAAAAATTTTCTTTGGTGGATAAACTTTGCATACATTAGAGTATAAATAAATTTAACTGTTTTTTCAAGAAAATCATTTAAGTTTGTTATATTGCTCCAGAACTTTTTGCGCTTTCTTTGTCTGATTTAATTCTTTATAGCAATATGCAAGATTATACAAAATATCTTTATTTTGAGAATCAAGCTCAAGCGCTTTTATTAAATTTTTCTTTGCACCTTTAAAATTTTTCAGCTTCATCTGACAGCAGGCAAGATTATAATAAGCCGGAGCAAAAGTTTTATTATATTGATTTGCAAGTTCAAAATTATTTGACGCAAGCAAATATGAACCTTTTGAAGCAAAAATACAGCCCAGATTATAATATGCTTTATAATATGAATAATCAATATCTAAAGCTTTGTTTAAGTATGAAACGGCTTGATTATCCAAATTTTTTTCCCGTGCAATATTAGATAAAATCAAATAAACTTCCTTGTTTTTTTCCGCCGTCGGAAGATTGTTTAAAATATTATACGCATCATCATAGTTTTGAGTTGCATAAAGCGCAAATCCGTTTTGAATTATATCTTCATAATTTTTTTCATCATCCTGTTGCGCAAATGAAACATTAAATGCTAAAAACAAAAATAAAACAAAAACTTTTATATACAAAAATATATTTTTCAATTTACCCCCAATACCCTTATTTTAAATAATACACTAAAAATTAGTATTTGTGTATTTTTTATTTTGATATAGTATAATAATGTATATAAGTAAGAAAATAACATGAATACATTAAATCAAAAACAAACGCAAATATATAGAACTCCTATAAAATCGCAATACAGAAGAAGAAGACGGCCCAAAAATAACAACAATTTCCTAAAAATCATCTTGTTATTTGCAGTTGTTGCTTTTTCCACGTTTTATTTTTTAAATAACAGATTAGATGCAAGCATTAAATCCTTGAGCACTACTCAGGGCAAAGGCGCACTGGATTTAAGCTTTAACTTTTCACCAAGGAGACAAAATATTCTCTTGATGGGAGTAGACAGCGCCAATAACATACAGCATACCAATCAAAACCCGTTTAAAGGAAATCGCTCGGATACTATGCTGTTAATTTCTATTGCACCATACGGCAAAAATGTTAACGTCATTTCAATTCCGAGAGATTCAAAAGTTTATATAGCAGGCAAAAACAAAGCGGATAAAATTAATCATGCCTTTGCGTTTGGCGGAGCAAAGCTTGCGGTAAGAACCGTTGAAGAAACTTTCGGAGTAAAAATCAATAATTACCTTGCTATTTCAAATGACGGCGTTATCAAAATGATTGATACCTTGGGAGGGCTTCCTATATATATTGAAAAAGATATGAAATATGATGATTACACGGCAAAACTTCATATCAATCTTAAAAAAGGAAACCACACTTTAACGGGCAAGCAGGCGGAAGGATATTTAAGATTCAGACACGATAATTTCGGAGACATAGGAAGAATAAGAAGACAACAATGGTTCTTTAATGCACTGCTTGCAAGATTGAAAGACCCGACCGTTATTGTAAAATTGCCCGAATTATTAAAAACAATGCCGAATTACATACAAAGCGATATTTCCGGATATGAACTTGCAAAATTTATAGGAATGGCAAAAAACATAGATACGTCAACAATCCAAATTGCAACTATTCCCGGAGCTCCCTCAACAAGAAGTACGACAAGCTACTGGATAGTTGACCCCGAAAAAACACAAGAGCTGATTGACAACATGGTCTATAGAGACAAACAGGACATAGAGCTTAAAGATTTGTCCATCGGAATTTTGTATGCCAACTCAAAAGAAACAAATGCAAGTGCGCTAAAAGAAATGCTGGAAGCACAAGGCGCACAAGTTAAAATGCAGGCTTCTCAAAATGTACCCAAAGATTATATAGCAATTCATAATCTTGCTATAGCAGGCGAAGCCATTGTTGATTTAAAAAAGATGATTCCCGAGATAAAAGACAAACACACAATTTATGACCCGATAGGCATTAACAGAACCGGAAAAGATTTAACGATAGTTATGTCAGACCTGTAAAAATACATTGTTTATATTACAAATTTTACGTTTAAACTGTTCTTTAGGTTGATTTAAATAGTCATAAGTTATACGACAATCGTTTTATGATGTTGGACGAAAATGAAAAGTACCTGTTAAAATTTATTTCAAATTCTAAAGAAAAAAGACAGGAAGAATTTTTAAAGCTTCTCAAGAAACTCGGGATTAAAATTAAATTTTGTGATTATAATCCTGTTTATCAAATTATTGATGAACTTCAATACAGCGAATATTCGTTAATCAGGAAATAACTATGAAAATGAAATTAAAAAAATACTTATTTTATTTAATAAGTTTAGTATTAACTATATGCTTGGCTTTTGGAATTTTATTTTTAGGACATTTAGACAGCTTCAGAGATTTCATAAATAAAATTGAGCAAAGTTCTTTTGACTTGAGACAAAATATCCTGTCAAAATACAAAGAAGCAAATAAAAACATTATTGTACTCGCAGTCGATGATGAAAGCTATGAGTACATTACTTCAAAATACGGTTCATGGCCTATTTCAAGAAGCCTTTGGGCATACACCATAGATAATTTGGAAAAATATAACCCTGACAGAATAATATTTGATTTATTGTTTGTTGCGCCTGATTTAAAAGATAAACAGGCAGACAATATGCTTATCAATTCCGTCAAGAAAAATAACAATGTTTACCTTTCAATGAATTTTGATTATACTGACGACGAAGTCAGAACTCCCGAAAATTTGGAAGATAAACTCAAGGCAAATATAAAAACGGAAAATAAAAATTATTTTGATGGCTACTATACAACTTTTACAAACGTAAGAAGCGTGATGAAAGAATTAAGAAATGTCACGGATAAGATTGCTTCAATAAATGTAAATCGTGATAAAGACGGAATTATCAGAAATGCAACGCCGATATACAGTTACAAAAACGAGCTTTATCCCAATATTTCACTTATGGTGGCGCAGGATATTTTAGGTCAAAAAGAACTTAAATATGAAAACGGCGCTATAATTATTGATAAAAATCACAAAATTCCGCTTGATGAAACAAAAAGGGCAATTCTTAACTGGTACGGCGGTTCAAGAACATATCAGCACATATCTTTTTGGAGAGTTTTAAAAGCTATTGAAAAAAATGACAGTGAATATTTGAAGAAAAACTTTGAAAATAAAATAATTTACATAGGAACAACGACAACCAGCCTGTCTGATATTAAAAGCGTCCCCGTAGAAACAAATCTTGCGGGAGTTGAATTAAATGCCACATTTTTAAACAATATTTTAGATAATAATTTCATTAAAAAAACATCCTTTAAGGTTAATATCTTAGTTTCGATTTTACTTGCTTTGTTTATAGGCTATATAATTCTGCAGGTAAATTCCGTATATAAAACATTGATTTTCCTTGTGTCATTATTGGTTTTATATTTAGTTGCCAGCATTTATGTTATGCAAAAATTTAACCTTTGGATTTCGCTTACAATACCTTATATTTGCGCAATTATAGCTTTTATTTTGATTTATTTGGAAAAATATATCTTAAAATCAAAAGACTATGAACAAACATACAAACTTGCCGTAACCGACGGCTTGACACAATTGTATAATCACAGGTATTTCCAAGAGCAAATGCTAAACCAATTAAATACATACAAAAGATACAAAACTCCCTTTTCTCTTATTATGATTGATATCGACTTTTTTAAAAAATTTAATGATACATACGGACACCAATCGGGGGATGCCGTTTTAAAACAAGTTGCAAACATCCTGAAAAGAAACTCAAGAACTTCGGACTTCGCTTGCAGATACGGCGGTGAAGAAATGACTATTATTTTAACAAATACAAATAATAAAGATGCGATAACAACCGCTCAAAAAATATGCCAAACAGTCAGAGAAACTCCTTTTACTCTTGTTAACGGCGAAAAAGTCAGCGTTACGATAAGCGTAGGGGTTGCAACCGCCGATGAAACAATTGAAAAAACGCAGCAATTGATTGAATATTGCGATAAATGTCTTTATAAAGCAAAAGAAAACGGCAGAAATCAAGTGGTTCACGAGGCTTAAAGATTAATATAGTGCCGAAATAAATCCAGTATTTTATCATACTGATTTAAAACAAACACAACCGCAATTGAGACAATAAGACCGATTATCGCCTTGGTAATATCTTTTATGACATGTTTATAAACTTTCTTTTGAGTAATGTAGCGAAGTCTGTTGTAAAGAGCTATTTCACGTCCCGCCAAAACTCCCAAAAATACCCAAGTCGTAGACATGGGAATGTTGTTTAAATTCAAGAAATAAATTAAAATGCAAGCATAAACCACATCAATTATAGTTGCACTTCTGATATCCTGAGTATTTGTTTTAAGTTTAATTATGTTTTGTATTTCGCCCCCTCTTGAATAACAAATTGCATATAAAAGCAGTAAAAATACCAAAAGAGATAATACCATCTGCAAAAAAGTCAACTTTCTCGGTAAAAATACAAAAAGTTTTGCTCCGTCCTGCAATAACCAAGCACTCCACAAAATTGCGGTAGAAAGCCATTTAGCAACTATCCAAGGTTTTGAAATTGAATTTTTTTTGTATAAAAAAACTTTTTCAACTTTTCTTGCAATGAAAAAGTATAAAATAAGCGATACCAGAAGCGCCGTAATGTAACCTATGAATGATTTTGCAATCATCATACCGATTACGGTATTTGAAGAAAAAATACTTATGATTAAAAAAGCCGTAGCAACGGGAATTCCCTTTTTGGTTAAATAAATTAAAATTATAGGGGGCAAAATATGCCACCAATAGAATGTTTCGGGATGAGGAATTCTGTCTAAAAGACCGAACGCCATATCCCCGTCATTTATAATCCAGCCCGTCACAAAGGTTATAACAAGAATAGCTCCCGTAAACAACCAAACCTGCCAGACAGGGCGGTCTTTTGTTGTAGATAAAAATGTACCCAAAGTTTGAATTACGTCATTTGAAACACAAGCATAGAGGGATAATAAAAACCCGCTAATCATAAAGATAAAACTTGGTGTTATATTAAACGTATCCATACTTCCTTTTGTTTTTACAAATCAACAGAATTCATAATTTCATCGCTTGCTTCAAAATTAGAATAAACATTTTGAACATCATCATGTTCGTCTAATTTTTCCAATAAAAGCATAACTTTCTTTGCTGTTGCAGCATCGGTAATTTCGCAGGAATTTGACGGAATTCTTGTTAATTCCGCACTTTTAATTTTATAGCCGAGAGCTTCAAATCCCTTAACGGTATTTTCCAAATTATCCGTTGCGGTTTTAATCTTGTAATCGTCCTCTTCATCATCTTCGTAAACATCAAGAGGGTCGAATTCCATTGAGTCTTCAAGTAACTTATCAAAATCAAACACTTTAACAATTTCTTTAGAACGTTTGTCTGCTTGCTGCGGTTTATCAACGGCTATCATCCCGCATGGTTCAAATATCCAGCCTACACAGCCTGTTTCGCCGAGATTTCCGTTAAACTTCGTAAAATAGCTTCTTATATCTCCCGCCGTTCTGTTTCTGTTATCCGTTTGAGCTTCAATAAACACCGCAACTCCGCCGGCGCCGTATCCTTCGTATGTGATTTCTTCAAAGCTTTCGCCTGCAAGGTTGCCCGCACCCTTATCTATGGCACGTTTTATTGTGTC
Organism: Candidatus Gastranaerophilales bacterium; assembly: GCA_947589525.1. Classification (GTDB taxonomy): domain Bacteria; phylum Cyanobacteriota; class Vampirovibrionia; order Gastranaerophilales; family Gastranaerophilaceae; genus RUG14156. The sequence goes on along the minus strand of CANQAW010000042.1, from coordinate 4,996 downwards.
ATTTGGAAGTCCGCCCGCTTTTGCCTTTTCGACTGCGGTTCTTAATCTGACATTACCGTTCAAATCAGCACCGCCGATTTTTGCCGCTATAATTATTTCTTTTGAATATTTAGCAAAGTTAACTCCCCGAATGGCATCGGCTTTTGCTTTTTTGTGTTTAATATTTGCCCACTTTGAATGTCCTGACATAAATAAATTCCTTTGAATATTACCTGTTTATCTAATTAGAACATAAGCGAAAAGTTTTATCAAGAAACGAGTTTTATATTTGACAAAATTAAAATAAACATTAAATAAAAATCGATTGAATATATTATAGAAATTACATCTATAATTTAATAAACTGTTATTGAGGTATATTATGTCATACAAAAATCTACATGCTTTAACAATAGCAAACAAATACGGTGCTGCAAGCTCGGCAGCTAAGGCTGAATTATATGAAACTTATGACAGACTGAGAGATTTAACCGTCTCGGGCTCAAGCGCATCAGGTTCCGGTTTTGGACAAGCAGGCGGATTTTTGTGGCAGTTGGCAAGTTTATTTTCGCCATCCAGTTTTATGCCTGCTTTAGGCGGTTCTTCAATGATGAATATTCCGGGAACATCCTATTGGACTCCGCATTATGCAACAAATTCATATTTTGACTCCGCAACAAGCTCTTTTGGCGTATCAGGATTGTCAAGCTATTCGGGTTTTCCCTCAGGTGCTGCGGGAATTTCTTTAGGTTTTGGCTCTCAAGGTGTTCCGACCGGAGGTGCTGCAGGAATGCCCACGGGTTATGCCGTTTCGGCTGCGGGACTTGCCGCAATGAACACGGCAGCATACGCAGCAGGCGGAAGCGCAGGCTTCGGCTTCGGACAAAATGTGGTTCTTCCTTTTGCCGGTCTTGTTTCGGGATGGGGCGGAATATTGCAGGCAATAGCGCCATATTGCGGAACTTTTGGTCTGGGCGCAATCGTAGCGGGAAATTTAATGCAAGGTACATCCAACGCAGCACTTGCAGCTTATCAAAATATAACCGGAAATATTACCAATAACGCAGACAGTATTCTTGAAGATAAAGTAAGAAATATTGAAACAGTATGTAAAATGCTTGATACTCAAGCAGATATCGTAAGAAAAACACTAAAATCCGATATGGAATCCGATTCTAAACTTGTTGATGATTTATCGTAAATATATGAAATTAAAAATATTTTTACTGCTATATTTAATATCTGTTCCTTCCTTTGCTTCCGAAATAGGAAAATACGGTATTTTTGGAGGTAATTATAAATACTACGGATTAAATCAGGCAATACAAAATCAGCGCATTAATGCTCAAATAAGACAAAGACAATATAACTATTATAATAATCCGGCAAGGAATATTAAATATCCGACAAATTATAATCCTTATCCCAATATTCAAAGGACGAACTATCCGAATTTGACCGCACGCCAAAGGTATTCACCTTTGTATTACGAACAAACATACAGATAATTAATCCAAATAAAATACGGTTACTACTTTGTGCGATTCTTCCGCAAATTCAACCGCTTTATGCAAAGTATTTGAAGAATGCGACAAAAAGCAAATTAATTGCTGGCATTGGGATATTATTTCTCTGTTGCAAATTCTGCTTGCATCCGCAAGTGTCATCATGGCTCTGTCGGGATGCTCAATTATATTAGGAACGCCTATAAGCTGGTCTTGAACATCAGAAGGCTGTTGTCCAATAGTTTGAGGAAGAATAATTTTTAACTTATCGGGATTTGCCTTAAGAGCACCTCGAATAGCTGCCGCATTAGTACCGGAAGAACCGCCCGAAGTTATAATTGTATTTCCTTGCATAACAAGACTTGTTGTCAAAGTTTCTATAATTTGTTGGTGAGTAATTGTTAAATTTCTTGAACCGATAATTGCAATTCTTTTTGCGCTTTGTCTGATTGTTGCAAGTTCTTGAGCCAGTGCGTCAACATCTGATGAATTGTTTTCGACTTTATCCAAGTCCCCAACGGGAACCATAATCGAAGGCTGCGACTTATTGTCCTGATTTTCTTCCATTGTTTTTATTTTTTCCTTTAAATTTTTGCTATATAATAATACCATATTTTCTGATTTTTGAAAATATATAATTAACAATTTAGGGGAGTTAAAATGTTGTCACAAAATTCACAAAGTTTTCTGCAAGGGCTTAACAGCGAACAGCTAAGCGCAGTTAAAGAAAAACAAGGCGCAATTCTTGTTCTTGCGGGCGCAGGCTCGGGAAAAACCAAAGTCCTGACTTCAAGAATTGCTTATCTTGTATCTAAAGGAATAAATCCCTGCAACATTTTAGCCGTAACTTTTACCAACAAAGCTTCCAAAGAAATGCGGTCAAGGCTTTCAAATTACTTGGGAGAAAATGTCGTTAAAAGAATGTGGGTCGGAACATTTCATAATATCTGCGGAAGAATTTTAAGATACGAACTTGAAAACTACAAAACAAAAGACTCAAGGTCATGGAACAATAACTACGTAATTTATGACGATACGGACACTAAAACCGTTATTAAAAATGCTTTAAAAAAATTCAATTTGGATGAAAAAATATATGACTATAAGGTAATAAAATCAATCATTTCAAATGCCAAAAATAAAATGCAGGACGCTCACGGCTACGCAACATACGCAAAAGATTATTATTCGCAAAAAGTAAGCGAAATATATTATGAATACGAAAAACAACTTGCACTTAATAACGCAATAGACTTTGACGATATGCTTATGCTAAGCGTTAATATTTTAAAAGAAAACGAGCAAATAAGAGATAAATACAGAAAACGTTTTTCCCATATTTTAATAGATGAGTTTCAAGACACCAATAAAGCTCAATATGACTTAATTAAAATATTATATCCGAACGATTGCGATAAAGAAGGCTCTCTGTGTGCAGTCGGAGATGTTGACCAGTCGATATATTCTTGGAGAGGCGCGGATTTTAAAATTATTTTAAATTTTCAGGGAGACTATAAAAATTCAAAATTAATTAAACTTGAACAAAATTACCGTTCAACGGGAAATATTTTAAATGCCGCAAATGAAGTTATTAAAAACAACGAACAAAGACTTGAAAAAAATCTTTATTCAAATAAAGGACAAGGCGAAAAGATAACCGTTTTTGAAGCAAAAGACGATTTTTCGGAAAGCAGATATATAGCAAAAAAAATTGAAAACTTAAACCGCAGAAAAGAAGATATTGCAATTTTATACAGAACTAACGCTCAATCCCGTTCTATTGAAGAAGCGCTTATAAGTTATTCAATTCCGTATAAAATAGTGGGCGGATTGAAGTTTTACGAAAGAAAAGAAATTAAAGACATTATCTCTTATTTAAAATTAATATATAATCCAAATGATTCTCAAGCACTTAAAAGAATAATAAACGAACCAAAAAGAGGAATAGGGGACGGCACTTTAAAAAAATTAAGCTCTTACTGCGACAGTGAGGATTTGAGTCTTTATCAAGCTCTTCGAGAGCTTGATAAAATTGAAGATATCAATGAAAGAACTAAAAAACTCCTTGAAAATTTCCGCTGTTTAATTGAAGAATTAATTTTAAAACAAAAAGATTTTCCGTTAAGCGAATATGTTTCTTATATTCTTGAAAAAACAGGATATCTTGCTTCTTTAAGAGCGGAAGATAATATTGAAAATCAATCAAGACTTGAAAATCTGCAAGAGTTTATAAATGTTGTAAAAGAATTTGAAACAGACGATTTTAATCTCGAAGAAGGTGAAGAAACAGGACTTTTGGGAAACTTTCTTAACCAAGTTGCGCTTGTTTCCGATACGGACGAGCTTAAAGAGCAAGATTCATGCGTAACTTTAATGACACTTCACAGCGCAAAAGGTCTTGAATATCCCGTTATATTTCTTGCGGGATTAGAGGACGGTCTTTTCCCGCATACAAAAACTCTCGGCACTCAAAACAACATAAACGAGCTCGAAGAAGAAAGAAGATTAATGTATGTCGGAATTACAAGAGCAAAAGAAAAATTATTTTTAACTTATGCCAATCAAAGAAAAGTCTGGGGAAATTATCAATCTAACCCAAAAAGCAGATTTTTAAATGAAATTCCGTCTGAATATATTGAAGAAGAAACCTTTAAAGACACTTCGCATAAAACATCTTCAAGTTTTTCTTCGACCATATCAAAAATAAAAGAAAAAAAATCGGCTTCATCAGCTTCTCAAACAGCACCCTCGACGAATAATTTTGCAAGCTCGCTTGCAAGAATTAAACAAAACGCCCAAAAAGCAAAAGAAAAACAAATCCAAAAACCGCAAATAAAAGAAGAAAAACCGAAAACGGAATTTAAAAATGCAAATTTATCGGTAAGCGAAATGATTGCGCTTGCAAAACAAAAAGCAAAACAAAAAATCATTTCAACTGCAAGACAGGAAGGCTTATATCCTATTGGAACAAAAGTTTTTCACAAAAGCTTCGGAATTGGAAATATAATTGAAATACAAAAAGAACACAACCAAACGAATTATATTATAGATTTTTTAAAACACGGGAAAAAAACTTTAGATACGGCATCATCAAGTCTGGAAACTCTTTAGTTATTTAATCCCGCATAAACAGGGTTTGAAGCAATCAATTTTTGAATGCCCTGTACTCCGCCTTTTGTTTTTAGTTTGGCTATATAATTCTCTCTTTTTGCAAGAGGTTCATTTGAGCTCAAAAGGCTCTTATTTCTTTTTGTAAGTTCATTCCATGCCTGCGTTTCTGATACCCAAGCTCTCAGCTCTTCCATTCTTGAATTTGTATATGTATGATGCTGGCTTTCATGAGCAATTAAACAAGCAATGCACTCCGGACTTGCGCCTCTGTGCTCCGAACTTATATAAATTACAAGTCCGCCGTTTTTTGTTCTTATTGTCATCGCTTCGCAATCTTTTGCACCATATACGTTTAAATCTCTAAACATCACTCTTATGGGTTTTTTGGTTGCATTCCTGCC
>CANQAW010000041.1 GCA_947589525.1 Candidatus Gastranaerophilales bacterium | reverse complement strand
TTCAAAGGCAAAATATTTTAAGCTCAATGCGTCGAGGTTTTTCATATTAATTTATTATAACATTTAAAAGTAAAGAGTTTTGTTTTTGATAAAATAAAATTATGAAAATCAAGACCGAAAATTTACAAGATACTAAGAACCTTGCCAATGCTTTTGCATCATCCCTTTGTAAAAAAGGGCTTTTTGTCACTTTAACGGGCGACATAGGTGCAGGTAAAACTCAGTTTATAAGATATGTTTTAGAATTTCTAAAAGTCGATAAAAAAATAACCAGTCCGAGTTTTGTTATTCTAAACGAATACAAATGCGAACTTTTTCCGATTTACCACTTTGATTTATACAGGTTGGAAGAAAAAGGGCTCAATTCAATTATTCCCGAATTAAGGCAGTATTCCAAGGATAATGCTTTAACATTTATTGAGTGGGCGCAGTTTGCTCATGACGAAATTCCAAAATCTTCCTTAAGAATAAACGTCGAATATGATGAAGATAATGTTGATGTAAGATGGTTTGAATTTATTGATACGGAAAATAAAAATGAAGCATTTTTAAAAGAGCTTGCCAAAAGGATTAAATCATGAATATTTTAGCACTGTGCTGCGCATTAAATAATACATATTTGGGTTTTGAATTTAACAATAAAGAAATTCATAAAATCATAAAATCCGATAAAAATTATCACAGTTTATATTTGGCTGATGAGATTAAAAGAATATCTCGGGAAAATAATTTTTCTTTAAAAAACTTGGATTTTATTACCGTTAATACGGGTATTGGGAGCTTTACGGGAATAAGAGTTGCTCTTACGTGCGCAAAAGTAATGGCGTCGGAACTAAATCTTCCCATAGTTCCTCTTACAACAAACGAGATTTTATTAAACGAATTTAATCTTGAATATTTAATTATGGATGCACGTCGGGATATGTATTTTGTTTGTACAAAAGATGAAATTAAATTAATACTAAAAGATAAAATTCCCGAATTTTTATACGACAGAGAGGTTTTGTGCGATAAAAACACTTCTTGCAATTTTAAAAATTCAATTTGTTTTGAAAATTATGAAAAAGAGCTTTCTAAAACAATGATTAAAATTGCGAAAGACAAATATAAAAAATCAACCGATAAAGAAGATTTTAATTATATGAACGTACAAGCTAATTATATCCAAACACCGCCCGTGTTTTAATCGTCATCTTCGCTTTCGGTATCGGAGTTAAGCGCCCATAATAATGATGCAAGCCAGCCGAAAAATGTCCAGCCCGTGAATATTGTCATTATTGTAATCGGGAGCAGGTTTTTGTGTTTTCTCACATAGGCAATAATTACGGGTATGAAATAAATCGCTAATGTGATAAATAACCATGAAAAAACAAAGAACATAAGTATTGATAAATATATTAACCCGATTTCCATTATTTTTTACCTCTTTTTAACAGTATAAACCTTTTTAAAAAATTATCAATTACATATCAAGACCGTCCAATGTTCCGTTCATTATAAATCCTGCTCCTGCGGAAGGTTTGTGCGGTTGTATGAAGCATTCAATATCTTGAGGATTGTATTTATTTCTAATTGTCAAACATTCGCTTTCGCTTCCCACATTATTGCCGTCATCTTTTCTCGGACAGATATTTACTCCGCCTTGCAAACAGCTTTTGCACAGCGTGGCTGTAACGCATCTGGGATCTATTCTGTATCCTGCTTTATCTTTTGCATTTTCATCAGTGGTTGAAAAACTTGCGCATGATTTTTTATGAAACATACCTCTTCCGCCGTATGCAACACAGTTTGCAAGCATGATTGAAGCATCGGGAATAATCATTCTTGCTATATTACTGGAAATAACTTTACCTCCTTCAACTCTGTCGGGATCGCTTTTGAATATATCAAAAGAAATTATTTCGTTATCTATCAAAAAGTTTTTTTCGACCCTTGTGCCTGTTGCACTCCAGCCTTGTTTGCAATAAGGATTTTTGTTTGCTGCGGAAAGAGAAATTAAAGTGTCACCGTTAAAAAAGTAGTTATCACCGCCTGTTGTGCAATCAACACTTGTAACCATTCCGTCAAGGTTACCGCCCGAATATACTCTTAGGGGAACTCTGTCCACCCAAATTTTGTTTGCGCCTTTTTGCCCGTCCATATCAAATACTATGTTTTTATATTTTATTTCCGAATTTGTATAAGGAGTTATCCAAGGTGTTGATAGTCCTTGAAAAGTTGAACCGTTTGCAAACGTAAAATTGGCCGTTGCATCCCCTGCCGATTTTGTTTGACAGTTAGGCGCACCTTTGACTGTAAAACTGTCCGCCAATCTTAAACAGTATCCGTCATAACCGCTGGGTATACTGTTAAAAGAAACGGTTTTGGTGTCGTTATTTTGACAAACTTTTCTCGGTATAACGGCATCGGAATATTCAACTATGGTAAAACCCGACATACAAGCCGTGCAGTTGCTGCCCGAACATGATTGACAGCCTACGCTATAGGTAGCGGCACTGCAGGAAGAGGGATTTGCCGATACCGCAACTAACGAAGAGTATTTTGAAATTATTCCCGAATTTGCTTTTTGTAAATTAGCCATTCCCGCATAAGCAAACAGTTTTAACTTTTGCGTATTTGGTCTGATATAATTCATGGCTAATGCTGATAATATCATAATGATTATAAGCGAAATAGCTATTTCGGCTAAAGTAAAAGCTTTAATTTTTCTCATTTTAAACCTCGTTTAGAGTAAGTAATTTTTCCAAGCATTCAAAATAATTTTCAAAAATATAACAGGGTTCAATATTTAATTTTTTACAAGTTACATTGAGAGCTGTTTTGTTTTTTACCGCTATAATTTTGACATTATTTTTATATGATTGTAACACGGCGCTTGAACCTGTCGCATCATACGGAACTATTAAATAATCGATATCTTTATAGCTAAGTGCATTTTTATCATTGCTTTCAACAATTTTTGGCGCAAGAGACAGCCCTTGCATTATGCAGGGCAAATATGTCGAGCTTATCATTTCGGATGAAACTTTAGGATTTTCAAGCTTTTCGGATATATCAACATCTAAAAATGCGGGTGCATGTGCGCTTGGAATTTTAAATTTTGAAGTTATTAAATGAGAAATAATCGCTTCCGCTCCGCCTATAGGATCAATTCCCGCTCCGTTTGAATAGTTTATATCTTCAAAGTCTTCTTTAAAATAACATACAACAGCTATTGCTTCAGCGCCTTTGTCTATGAGGTTTTGTGCGCTTTGCAAAAGCACGGACGGGTTATTTAAATTTCCGTATGAAATATTATTTTCGACCCTTATTTCCACTCCGACAGGTTCTGAAGTGTATTCGACAATTGAAGAAATTCCCTGAACCATTTTAAGTGCATTAAGAGTGTTTATATGGACATTTAAGATATTTTGCGGAATTTCACAATCAAAAATAACCCCTGTTTTGTTTGTTTGATATGGTTTCTTGGGAATTATCGAAATATTTCCTTTTAATAATTCGTCAAACAAATACCCTTCCAAATAGCTCATATCATAATTTATGGCGCTTAATATACCTCCGTTTACGGCATTGGGATTAACTATAACATGAAAATATTTGGAAAATTCTCTTGCAATGTGTCCGAAATCTCCCGCATATCCGCCAATATCGGCACCAACTCCCGTTGGAATTGAAACGGCTATAATTTTTTTATCAGAGAACATTAATATCCCCTCGCAATTTGTAAAAACAGAGTGTCCAAAACAATTTTATCCTGCATTGAAGCTTTATACATTTTTATGGCATTGTTTGTCAAATTTATATCGTTTAAAATTTTATTTGAAAAATTTGTTTTATATAAATCGCTGAAATATTGAAGTATTTGATTTAATAATTCATCCAAATTTATATTGCCGTTTTTAATAAATTCATAAAGAGATGAAGATATATCAATTGCATTTTCATAATCTATATTGGGGTATTTATTTAAAATATCCGTTATTTTGTCGTAATTAAAAGAAGTTTTTCTTCCTGCCAGCTTGAAAACCTGACATCTTGAAACAATGGTAGGAAGAATATTTTCTCTTGAATTTGTTAAAAAAACAAAAGTGGTATTTTTCGGAGGCTCTTCAATTGATTTCAAAAGCGCATTGGGTGATGCGTAATGAAAAGTTTTTAAATCAAGAGGGTCAATGGTATATTGAATATCTGATGAATATCCGAGCTTTTCAAATTCCCTTTTTTTATCTTCGCTTAAATTTTTATTTTGAGACGAAAAGAAAATAAAAAACCTGTGATAGTCGCTCAAAAGAGAAAGATTTTTTTCTATTTCAAGAACTTGTTTGGTTGAAATCATGGTTTTGGTTTCATCCCCCTCGCCTTTAAAATGAATTTGAGAAACATTATTAACCGCAGGATGACAGTACGTTTTAATCCATTTGCAATTTGTGCAGAGGCAATTTTCTTCTTGAGTATGGCAATTTAAATTTCTGGCAAGCTCTAATGCAAACAAATACTGTCCCGCTGTATCCGTTCCTTCAAAAACTAAGGCCTGACAAAAAGACCTTTTATTTTGCTTTTTTAATTCCAAAAGTGTCGAAAAATAATTATATGCAAAAGGAAATTTTTCTTTAAAATAAGGATTAATCAATTTTGACTCCTTTTCAAAAAAGCAAGTCCGAGTGCGCAAATCGGATCTTTTAAAATTCCCGATTTTAATTTAAATTCGGCTTCAGATAAATTAATTTTCAGCCTTATTAATTCTTCAAGAGCTATTTTCGACACTTTTTCAATATTTTTCTTTACTATAAATTCATTTTGGTTTAATTTTTGAGCTATTTCAAAACTGTTCATTTTTTTGGAATATATTTTTGCTTTCAAAAGATTTGTAAATGAAACTTGCATAAAAGATAACACGGGGAGAAAATGTTCTTTTTGAAAAACATTAGATAACAACCTCAAAGCTTGCGTATAATTTTTTGCCAAAATCAAATCAACAAGATTGTATACGTCAAAATTAATTGAAGCCGTCTGCTCTATTGATTGTTTTGAAATAAGAGTTTGAGGATGTATAAATAATTTAATTTTTTCAAGCTGGTTTGAAATATCTCTGAGCGAAGTTCCGACGGTTTGTATTAAAAAAGAAGCTTCAGAATTGTTTATGTTAAGCTCTATATCTTGCGCCATTTTTTTAACAACGGGAATTAATTTATATTCTTCCCATGCTTTATAAGAAGGAAATTCTTTGGGGGTTGTGATTTTTATAAGCTCTTTGTAGAGTTTTTTTCTTGCATCGGGCTTTTTCTTTTCTCCTCTCGGAATTTGACATGTTAAAATTATGTGAATTTTAGGCGATATATTTTTAAATGCTTGAGCTAATTGCTGAATTTGTTTTTCGTCAAGCTTTTCTTTTTGGTTAGATTCAAGGAAATATTTTGAACATTTTATTACAATTACGACATCTCCAAACATCATGGCATTAGTTCGCAAAAGTTCGGAAAACAAGCTAAAAGAAGGATTATCAACAACTTTATAATTAAGTTCGTTGATATCCTCTTTTAAAACTTGAGTCTTAATTTTATTTATTTCTTTTTCAATCAGGTAATCTTCATCACCCCAAAGAAAACTTATAGGCATTATTTCCGCCTTATTCTAACTGTTAATTAACAAGCTTGCGCCTATTACTCCCGCCGTATTTGCAAGCTGAGCATTTACTACCTCGACGCTTTGCGCCTGAATAGGCATTGCTCTGTCTAAAATGGTTTGTCTTATAGGCTCAAGCAGTATTTCGCCCGCATCGGCAACCCCTCCCCCGATTATTATTTTTTCGGGATTTAACAGATTAATTACTGAAGAAAGTCCTACTCCTATGATTTTTCCTATTTGCTTGAATATTTGAATTGAGACGGCATCTCCTTGAAGTGCGCTTTGAGCAACGATATATGGAGTAATAACGCCATCAGGTGCCATTTCTTTATATTTTGCGGATTTTCCGCCCGATATATATTCACGAGCCATTGAGACAATTGCGGGGCCCGAAGCGTATGCTTCCAAACAGCCGTAATCTCCGCATCCGCACAAAGGACCGCCCGTTAAATTCATTTTTATGTGCCCTATTTCACCTGCAACGTTAGCACATCCTCTGACTAATTTACCGTTTAAAACAATGCCTGAACCTATTCCTGTTCCGACGGTAATGCAAATAAGGTTTTGGCTGTCCTTTCCAGCACCAAAATTAAGCTCTCCCAATGCCGCACAGCGAACATCATTATCCAATTTGGTTTTAATTTTAAATTCATCTTCAATTATTTGCGCCAAGGGAACGTTAACCCATCCGGGGATGTTGGGAAGATTAATAACAAGCCCTTCTTTATAGTTTATTTGCCCCGGCAGACCAAATCCGATTGCTTCTATTGTTTGCGGGGTTTCTTTTGTTTCCTGCATTAAATCTTTTATTGCTTGTTTTATGTTATTAATTCCCGCTTCAAAGCCCATTTCCGCACGAGTCGGAGTTGTTGCGCTATAGACGATTTTTCCTTCGGTGTCTACAAGTGCGGCCTTGATATTAGTACCTCCTACGTCAATTCCTATTCTGTATTTTTTCATTATTACTCCTTAAAAATCGCTATTAAATTTATCTTAGCATAAAAACCTTTTTTATTATATTTTGTATTCATCAGGCGCAATAATTGTTATTAATTTAGGAGTTTCAAGAAGTTTTTTTGCAAAAACGGATACATCATCCGCTTTAACATTATTAATGTCATTTAAAAACATTTCGTCATAATTAAGCCCCAATCTCATCATAAAATTGTAGCCTTTTCTTGAAGATATTTGAGAATTGGTTTGTGAAAAATATTTTGACCTTCCGTAAATATTTTCCTTTGCTCCGTTAAGTTCTTCTTCGCAAGGCGGATTTTGCGCAAGTTTTTCAAGTTCAATTTTAAAACCGTCAAGCGATTTTTGTATATTATTTGGCGAAGTTCCTATATACATATTAAAAATTGCACTGTGAAGCATAGTTTCGTATTGGCTTCTCACCGTGTAGGCAAGTCCCTGCTTATCTCTTAAATTTACAAATAATCTGCTTGATAAGCCCGATGCTCCCAAGATGTTATTTAATACGGAAAATTTAGCACAGTCTTCACTTTTAAAAGAATTAACAAGCCAGCCTTGAAGTATTTGCGCCTGAGAAGCATCATTTTTTGAAAGCCAAATAATCTCATCATTTTTTATATCGTTATAAAATAAATCTTCAATTTCATCCGTTTGGCTTTGATTTTGCGCAAAATCAAAGTTATCTTCAAAATATTTTAAAATTTCTTCCTGATTATCCCAATCCCCGACAAGCGAGATTGCTTTTTGAGCGGTAAATAAATCTTTATGAGCCTGTATTATATCCTCTTTTGTAATTTTATCCAAATCATCAAGAATTTTTGTGTGTGTTGAAGAATACGGATGATTTTTAAAAATATTTTTGACAAAACAGTCGGTTAATTTGAATTTAGGATAATCAAGATCGGAAATTATTTCTCCCTTCAGTTTAAAAACTTCTTTTTCAAATTCTTCAAAAGTGGAATTTAAAATTATTTCTTTCAATAACTCCATCGCCTTGTTGAAATCTTCATTTAAGAATACTAAACTTGCTTTAAGATAGTCTCTTTTTGATACAACCGACAAATCGATACAGTTATTTTCAAATTCCGATGCAAGTTTAACGGCATCATACTTTTTTGTTCCCTGAACCAAGAGCCTTGACAAAAGAGTATTTATTCCGAAAAATTTTTCCTTTTTATTCAATTTAAAAAACAAATTTACGCTTATTCTCGGAGTTTTTGTTTCTTTTTGAAGCAGAATGCTGATATTGTTTCTGTTGTATAATTCCATTTTTTATTTCCTATCTTCAGGCATTAACAAACTAATACAAATATTTTTCGGATTAAGATATTTTTTTGCGATTTTTTGAAGATATTTGCAATCCGTTTTATTTAAAACGGATAAATATTTATCCGCCATTGAAACATCTTCGCACACCGTTGCATAATATCCGATTGTATCCGCAATATCCGATACCGTTTCCGAATCTTGAGCAAAATTTACCTTAGCTCTTTTTTTAGCTTTTTGAAGCTCATCCTCATCTATCTTTTGAAGCTTTTCAAGCTGGTGCTTTAATTCTTCAACAACAATCTCTTTTTTGTCGGGGTCAAAATTTGCTTCTATAAAGAAATTATCCCCGTCTTTAAATTGATAATGACAGCTTTCCAACTGATAATAATGAGGATTGGTGCAATTTTCAATCAATTCTCTGTTTAATCTTGAGCTTTTTCCGTCTCCTAAAATTGTCGAAAGCAAATCAAGCGCCGTTGTTTCTTTTAGCTTTTTAGCGCTCGGACATAAAGCGCCGACCATAATATATGCAGTATTTGTTTGAGCATAATCAACAACGGTTTTTGTTTGTTTTATTTTATATTCGGGTTTTTGTTTATCCTTTTTAGCTTTTTTAATATTTTTATCATCTTTAAATTTAAAGTTCTTAATAACCGAATTTATAATTTCACTGTCTTCAAATTCACCTGCAACTATTGTTGTTATGTTTTTGGGAATATAGAAGGTTTTGTAATAACGCATTATTTCTTCTTGTTTAATTCCTGCTATTATTTTTGCGCTTCCGATTACTTCTCTTTTATAAGGATGATTGCGATACATAATTGAATTAAGGTTTTTATAGACTTTTCTCCAGTTATTATCCTCGCCCATTTTTATTTCTTCTATTACAACATATCTTTCCCTTTTATCTTCAGGTGCTTCACCCTCTGGGTCAAACTGCGAACCTATTTCATTTTCCGGAAACAAAGCGTCAACCATCATATCGGCGTGCATTTCAAGCGCAATATTTTTATGTTGATTTGGAATTGTAATATAAAAATATGTATAGTCTTTCCACGTTGCGGCATTTATTATCGCACCTTTTTGCTCCATGGTTCTGTCAAAAACGCCTGCCTTATATTTTGTCGTACCTTTAAATAAAAGATGTTCGACAAAATGAGAAACTCCGTTATTATCCTCATTTTCATTTATTGAACCTGTTTTAACCCAAGAGCTTATATTTAACATCGGACTTTTTTTGTGAGCCAAAATAAGAGTGTGCCCGTTAGTAAAGGTGATAACTTTAAGCGGAGTTTCCAAATATGGATATTTAATATTTTTCTGCTTTTTAATTTTAATCATTTTATAAATCCGTCCTTAATTTTTTTGCTTCTTTTAAATAAACATGTTTAATTTCTTCTTGAGTTTTAACCGTGTTTACAACAAGCAGTACTCTAAGACATTTTTCGATAGCACCTTTTATATCGCACTCGTTATAACACATCATGGGAACTTTTTGAAAATTACAGTTCAATCTTGCATATTTAGCGGGAAAATCACAATCTAAATCCTTTGTTAAAGTAAAAATCGCAAAAGAAATATTTTTTGTATCAATATTGTTTTCTTTAATCATTTCATTGATTAATTCAACGGTTGCGGATTCCAAAGATTTTTTATCATTGTTATCTACGCTTATTGCTCCTCTGATTCCTCTTTGATAAATACTATTTTCCAAAACAATCTCCGATTTCTATTCTTGCTCCTCTTGCCCAATCGCAAGCGCACATTTCGCCTTTGCCCTCGGGCTTTATTTTAAGAAGTTTTAAAGCATTATCGGCGCATTTAACCGTAATACCTTCTTTATCAATATTGATTATCTCACCGCAAGAGCCTTTTTTGCAATCGACAACTTCGGTTTTTAAGACTTTTATAATTTTATTTTTAAATATGGTATGATTTGTGTTTATTTGATACATTGCACGAATTTTATTATGCAATGTGACGGCATTTTTATTCCAATCTATAACTTTCTGTTCTTTTTGAATTTTTTTTGTAAAAGTTGCCTTTTTGTGGTCTTGAGCAGTAGTTTTAAGCTCATTATCATACAGCAGTTTAAGAGTTTTTTCAAGCAGAAGCGGGCTTTTTTTAGAAATTTCTTCCTGCAGTTCAATAACATTTTCTTCGGGCGATATTTCAATTTCCTCTTGGAGACAAATATCTCCCGCATCCAGCTCTAAAACCGTTTTCATGGTTGTAATTCCGGTTTTTGTACAGCCGTCTGCTATGGCCTGACAAATAGGATTTGCACCGCGATATAAAGGCAATAAACTTGCATGGAGATTAATTGTGGCAAAACGGGGTATATCAATAACTTCTTGAGATAAAATTTGCCCGAAAGCAAAAGTAACCATAAAGTCCGGATTATATGATTTTAATTTATTAATCAAATCTTTATCTTTGGAAATTTTTTCAGGTTCAAACACCTCAATATTGTTTTCTTTTGCAAGTTTAACAATATTCCGCTCAACTATTTTTTTACCTCGATTTTGCGGTTTTGCACTTTGAGTGACAAGAGCGCAAAGCTCAAAAGAAGGAGAATTTATAAAGTGTTGAAAGCTTTTAAGCGCTATATCGGGTGTTGCCAGAAATATAAGTTTAATTTTGTTTTTCATTTTGCCGTTCTTGTTGTTTTTGAGTTTCTTCCATCTCTTGACGCTGTTTTTCAATAACTTCGGGATGAGCTTTTTCAAATTCTACAATTTCTTCTTCAAGCTCTTTTTCTTCAATTAATCTTTCTTTTTCGACCGGAGGCAGGTTACATTTTTGAAGAATATTTGTTGTTTCAAAATAATTCCTCGAATGGTCTATAAAAAGTTTTCCGTCCAAATGGTCAAATTCGTGTTGAATTGCACGTGCCAGAAGCTCTCCGTCACGGGCTTCTTTTATGAAGGGTCTGCCGTTTATGTCAAGCGCCTTAACCGTAACATTTTTATATCTTCTTACATTGGTATAAGCTTTTGGGAAACTTAAACATCCCTCATAGCTGTTTATTGCTCCTGATTTTTTGATAATTTTGGGATTTATAAAAACAATAGGGTCAATCGGACCTTCAGGGTCGGATACGTCAATAACAAAAATTCTTAACAGCTCGCCCACTTGAACTCCGGCAAGCCCTACTCCGTTTGCATGGTACATTGTTTCAAGAAGATTACTTACAAGTGTTTTAACTTTTTTTGATATTTTTGTAACTTCTTTGGACTTTTCCCTTAAAATCGGATTACCATATTCAACTATTTTTAATATAGACATAATTTAATTCTAGCATAACTAACCAAATCTAACAAATTAGTCATCAATATATTTTTTGATGTTTGAAATGATAGAGCTTTTAGGCATTATACCGACCATGGTTTCCTTAAGTTCGCCGTTTTTAAATAATAATACGGAAGGCAGTGAAATAACCCCATAGTCTTTTGCGCTTGCTATATTTTTATCCGCATCAATTTTAACAACTTTTATATCTTTAACAAATTCATTTTGAATTTGTTCTAAAACGGGAGTCAGCTTTCTGCATGGCCCGCACCATTGCGC
>CANQAW010000040.1 GCA_947589525.1 Candidatus Gastranaerophilales bacterium | reverse complement strand
AAGCTGACTTGAGCCCCGTATGCTATAAAAGCACCCGCTGCAATTGCCAGAACAAACATTTTAGTTTTTCTGTAGCTTGCTTTCTGCGGCATAACTTTTTTTGAAAATTCAAGCGCTACTTCTTTTGGCGCAAGACAATCTTTGTTATCAATAACTTGATTTGACATGTTTTCTCCCCTCGTTTGTTGTTAATTTAGCTATATACGGATAAGAAAATTTTAGTATTTTAATATTTAATTTCAATAGATGTTTTATTATTTTAAAATTATTTTTTTATATTTTGAATTTTTTAATAATTTTTAACGTATGCTATTGATTTTGAATTTTGTTTTAAATAAAATTAATAGTACCTGAAGTGGCTTAATGTGTGCCATAAAGGAAAAGAAAAGGAGAATAAAATGCCTAAAATGAAAACACACCGTTCTGCTGCCAAACGTTATAAAATAACAGGCTCAGGAAAAGTTTTACGTCAAAAAGCCGGCAAAGGACATTTGCTTGAACACAAATCAAGTGCAAGAAAAAACAGATTAACCGGCACAACCGAAGTGTTTGAAGGAAATCTGAAAATGATTGCAAAAGAATTGCCGTACAAAAAGAAATTTACAAGATAAGGTTAAGGTGAAACTATGAGAGTTAAACGTGGCAGTGTATTAAGAAAAAGACACAAAAAAATCCTAAAACTGGCAAAAGGTTTTTTAGGTGCAAGAAGCAGAATATTTAAAGTAGCAAATATTGCTGTAATGAAAAAATTAAAATATCAATACAGAGACCGCAGAGTCCTAAAAAGAAACATGCGTGCTCTTTGGATTGTAAGAATTAATGCAGCAGTAAGAGAAATGGGAATAAGTTATTCTAAATTCGTTAACATGCTGAAAAAAGCAGACATCCAAGTTAACAGAAAAATGTTAGCAGAGCTTGCCGTTAATGAACCGGAAGCTTTTAAAGTTTTGGTTGAAACTGCTCAAAGCGCAAAATAAATATATTTTACATCACAAGAAGGACTGTTTTTAGCAGTCCTTCTTTTTGCACTCGGATATGTATTTTATATTTTCCGTGTTTTCGACCCAAATTTGAATATGTTCTCGGCTGTCTTTTGTTTCGTTTACGGTTTCTTTGAGATAAATTGCCCAGTTTGCATCAATAAAGTTTATTTTATCGGTTTTTTCAATATAATATTCGCTGCTTCCGCAGTTTGTGCAGAATTTATCCGCAGGGACGATTTCACCCCAGTATATTTTTGCTTCCCTCTTAACTTTACAGCATGCGCACCTTACTATGTAATAGTTTTTGACTAAGTATTCTCCGCAATCGGGGCAGTATCCTTCCTGAGTATTCAGCAGAGCATTCTTATGAGAGCATTTTTTATATTTTTTTAAGAAATTTATCAGTATATTGGTCATATTTTCTTTTAATAATAACCGCAAATAAATCAATTATTAAGAAATATTAACAAAATTAATAAACGAGGCAATTTTTTAAAATTGATATCCTTTATATATATGTAAGATGTAAATACAAAATATTATAAAGGAGAGTAGAATGGCAAGAGTACTGATTTCAATGCCCGAAAAGTTTTTAACACAAATCGATTCTGTTGCACAAGGCGAAAATCGTACAAGAAGCGAGCTTATCAGAGAAGCACTAAGAACATATATAAATCGCTCTAAAATAAGAGAAAGTTCAATTGCTAATAAAAATGCTACAATTTTGGAAGCTTTGCTCGATTAAAAATAAAGCAGGATTAATAATATAAGATTTGCTAAAGAGAATAAGGACTGCCAAACAAACGCTATGGCAGGCGAGAATAAGGAAAAAATTATCTAAGCTCGATATTTTAATATCGAGCTTGTGGTTTTTAATTCATTTGTAGTTTGACTTTTTATTACATTCCGTATTAAATTTTAAGTGTTATCTTAACATTTATTAACAAAAAATTAAAGTTTTTGGTTTTTATGCCGATAACTAATCTGACAAAAGAGGAATTTATAAAAGTGTTAAACTTAAAAACAGATTTTTTAGCTGAGAGTGTAAAAGAGCTTATTCATACCAAATCAAATAACAGTGACCATACGGTTTTAATAGTTGATGATGAAATAAATAACCTGCAGCTTTTAAAAAGAACTTTAAGAGGAAAGTATAAAATTTTAACCGCCTCAAACGGGCTTGAAGGTTTGGAAGTTTTAAAGGAAAACTTAGATAGCGTTTCTTTGATTGTTTCCGACCACAAAATGCCTATAATGGAAGGTACTAAATTTTTGGAAGAGGCAAATTCAATTGCACCCGACGTTATAAAAATTCTCCTGACAGGGTTTTCAGATATTGAAATTATAA
Organism: Candidatus Gastranaerophilales bacterium; assembly: GCA_947589525.1. Lineage (GTDB taxonomy): Bacteria > Cyanobacteriota > Vampirovibrionia > Gastranaerophilales > Gastranaerophilaceae > RUG14156. Next base: position 9,172 of record CANQAW010000040.1, on the reverse strand, counting down.
CGGATGCCGTAAATAAGTGTAATTTATTTCAATATGTTTTAAAACCGTTTAACCCCGAAGAATTGTCCGAAGTTATTAAAAACGGAATTGATAAGTTTGACCTTGCAAGCTCAAAATCCTCTATTTTGAAAGATTTAAAAGAATTATTCTACAAAACAATTAAATCAATTGCTTCGGCGCTTGATGCCAAAGATGAATATACACATGGTCATTCCATGCGTGTAACTTTATATTCAATAATTCTTGCAAAATATATAAACGTGCCTGAAAATCAGCTGGAAATGATTGAAATTTCAGGACTTTTACACGATATAGGAAAAATTGCCATTCCGCAGGCAATATTATGCAAAGCGGGAAAATTATCCGACGAAGAATTTGTTATTATGAAAACTCACCCCTCTAACAGTGAAAAGTTAATTTCAAGCATTAAAAAGCTTGAAAACATTGCTCCGGGTATAAAACACCACCACGAACGCTGGGACGGCAGAGGATATCCCGATAAGCTTCAAGGTGAAAATATACCGTTCAGCGCAAGAATTATTGCAATAGCGGATACTTATGATGCTATGACTTCGACCCGTTCTTACAGAAAAGCATTAAGTCATGAAATAGCAATACAAGAAATTCAGAAATGTGCAGGTGCTCAATTTGACCCCGTGCTTGCTTCTAAATTTGTTGAAATAGAGCAGACCATTAAAGCCGCAAAAGAACATCCTGAAGAATACTATACAAAATATTCTTCTTTATATAAAGAAATTAAATAGTAAAATATAAGTTTTGTTTGAAGGAGAGAGAAATGACCGCAGCTTTATTAGGTTGCACTGTGATTATCGCAGTAATTGTGCTTAGTTGTTTATATAGTGCTTACGTTAGATTAATTCAATCCGCAAATAAAGTCCGAGAAGCGTTATCAAGCGTAGATGTTCAATTAAAAAAAAGATATGATTTAATTCCTAATATTTTAAAAATTGCTTCTAAATTTATGGAGCATGAAAAAACTTTAACGGAAGAAATAACAAACTTAAGAATGCAGGCTCTTAAAATTCCGAAAGGAAGCGACAATTTTGCTCAAAAAATTGAACTGGATAAATTAATGCAGGAAAAAATGTCGCAATTTATGATTGCGGTTGAAAATTATCCCCAATTAAAATCAGACCAAACAATGATTGTTGCTATGCAGACTTATAACGAAGTCGAAGAGCACATTTGCGCTTCAAGAAGATTTTATAATTCTGCGGTTAATGCTTTAAATAATTTAGTTGATATTTTCCCGAGTTCAATAGTTGCTTCGATGTGTCAAATTAAAAGAGCACAATTTTTTGAAATTGAAGAAGTCCAAAGACAACCAATAAATGCGGACAGCTATTTAAAATAAAAATATAACTTATGAATAAAGAGCAGAAAAATAAAATCGTTTTTAAAGTTGCGGAAAAATACAAAAAAGAAATTTTACCGATACTTGCTCAATTTGAGCAGGAAAGACTCAAAAAGCGCAGACTTGTAAAAAATATAAATACGGCAAACATTGCTATAATTGTTGTTTTTATCATTTTGGGCATTTTTGTTTTTAAAAGTTTGGATATATCGTTTTTAATAGGCATTAACGTTTTAATTATGCTGATTTGTAAAATGATTAAAAAATCTTTTGAAAATAAAATTAAAGAGAAAATCATGCCCTCTTTGTGTTCTTGTTTTGATGATTTAAAATGGAGCACTTACGGCGAATATTTGCCCGACGAAAGGTTGATAGTTCTCTCCGAGCTTTTTAAAACAAATTCAACTTCGACTTTTTCCTATGATGATATATTTCAAGGTTCATGGGCAAATGTTCCTTTTGAGATTATAGAATTAGAATCCCGTACTCATAAAGCTTCCGTAAGTTCAAGCAGGCGAACAAGTTCGAAAATTCAATTTCGAGGGGTGATTGTTAAATTTAAAATTGACAAAAAATTTAAATCAAAAACGGTTATTCTTAAAAATAAACAAAACTGCCCTTGGCTTGATAAAAACTTAAAAAAATCGCAATTTGAAGATGTTATTTTTGAAGATAAATTCGACGTTTACACTCAAGATGAAGTTGAAGCAAGATATTTAATTACAACTTCTTTTATGGAAAGATTAAATAATTTAAAAACAGCTTTTGATATTAACGAAATTTCTTGTTCTTTTTTAAACGGAACTCTTTTAATAGCGCTTTCGACGCAAAAGGATTTATTTCATCTGGCTTCTTTGGATGTTCCTTTGACCGACAGCAGAGAATTTTCAAAACTATACGGCGAATTAATTTCAATTTATGATTTAATTGAGTATTTTAAATTAGACCAAAAAATAAAACTATAATTTTATATGATTTAGCAAATCTTTATGCTCATCAGAACCGCCTGTTTCAATAAGGTCATATTTCAGCGCCAGTATAGAGGGGAGATTTCTTGAAGAAAATTTTATAATTTTTCTAAATCTGTCGTACGGATATATGGTTTCAACTCCGTCCAAGCCCAAAAGTTTTAATTTATAAATAAAATTATCCAAATTAAACACATTGCAACAGCAAGGATGTGCCAAAACCGCAACTCCGCCTGCACTATGAATTGCATTTATTACTTTTTTAGGATGCCTTGATTTTATAAGCCTTATAAAATCATCTTTACTTTCTTTTTCATTTTTAGCGCAAAGATTGATTATATCTTTATTTTTAATGTCTATCCCGTAACCTAAAATATGAAGCAAAGACATTTTATAAAAACAGTCAAATTCCACCCCTTTAATTAAAATAGGGTCATTTTCGTATTTCGAATTTTGATAGCCTTGAATTGAATTATGGTCTGTAATTGAGATATATTTCATATTAAGATTTTTTGCCTGTTCAACAAGCTTATCAAAATCTTTTAATCCGTCAGATATGTTTGAATGTATATGAAGGTTTATTTTTGAATAATAATCTTTTTTATCAATACTTTTTATTAATTCTTTAATATCCATAAAATTACTCAAAAAAAGACAAGGGGTATTCATCCCTTGTCTTTTTAATTTATTTATTAGTGGCAGCAGCCTGCACAAGCACCGCAAGAGCAAGAGTGGAATGCTTTCATTGCTTCTTCCAATCTTACTTTAATACGTCCGTCAACAGCGATTGCTTCACCTGTTTTTTCTGAAATAAGAAGCGGGTTGATATCCAATTCATCAATAAACGGATAATCATTAACAAGTTGAGACAATCTTAAAAGCGTTTCTTCAATTTGTTCCATTTGTGCGGGAGTTGTTCCTCTTGCGCCTTGAAGAAGTTTATATGCTTTAACCGATTGTATCATTTCACGAGCATCGATATCTGTCAGAGGTGCAATTCTGAATGTTACGTCTTTCATAACTTCAATAAATACACCGCCTAAACCAAACATCATCATCGGGCCGTATTGAGGGTCAGTTGCGATACCTGCAACCATTTCACGATTGCCTTTAACCATTTCTTGAATTATAACACCTTCAAGACCTTCAATTAAGCCTTTTTGAGTTAATTTATCAATTAAATCGTTATATTCATTTGCAAGTTGTTCTTGATTTTGAATGTTAATTCTAACCCCGCCGACATCTGTTTTATGTGAAGTTGTTTTAGATGTCATTTTCATAACAACGGGGTAACCTATTGAATTTCCGATTTGGATAACTTCTTCAAGATTTGTTGCAAAGCCTGATTTGCAGACTCTAATTCCGTAAGCGTCAAGTACATCAATTGATTCACGAGTTGTTAATTGAGCTCTGTTTTCGCTTAGCGCTTGAGAAATTATTGCTTCTGCTTTTTGTCTGTCTACTCTGTAAGTCGGGATTTTGCCTTCAGGTCTTTGTATCCATTTTCTTTGTTGGTTTAATCTGTTAAATCCGTCTGCTGCTTCTTCTGCGTACATAAAGAACGGCATATTAACATCCATATCCGATAGTTTTGTAAAGAATTCGTTTTTGGTCATAAATACGCCGATGATTGGTTTAGAGGGGTTTTGAGCCTTAATTTCCATAACCGCACGAGCTACATCGATATCTTTTAAACCTAAGAACGGAAGATAAATAACCATTACCATATCAACATTATCATCAGCTAAAACGGTTTCAAGCGTTTGTTTGTAGTGTTCAATGGGGGCTGAAGCTATCATATCAATCGGGTTTTTAACAGAAGCTGCGGAAGGTAAGAAGCTTCTTAATTTTTCTTTTGTTTCATCCGTTATTTTTGCCATTTGCATACCGTATTCGCAGATAGCATCCGTTGCCATAATTCCGGGACCGCCTGAGTTTGTGATAATTGCAACTCTGTCTCCTTTAGGTATCGGGCAGGTTGCAAAAACTTTTGCCGTTGCAAACAGATTTTTAAGCGAATATTCTCTAATTACGCCTGATTGGTTTAATAGAGCGTTTGCAGCTTTATCAGCACCTGCTAAAGAACCTGTGTGGCTTGATGCTGCCGAAGCACCTGCTGCACTGCGGCCTGCTTTAAGAGCAAGAATAGGTTTTTTCTTTGAAATTTTTGTTGCAAGTTTTCTAAAGTTTTGAGGGTTTTGAATTGATTCCATATAAAGAAGAATTTGTTCGACGTCATCTTCATTTTCCCAATATTCAAGAGCAGTTTCGGCGTTAACGTCTGCTTGGTTGCCGATTGAGATAAATTGAGCAAAACCAAGATTTAAGTCTTTTAAAATGTTTAAAATACCGCCTCCAAGAGCGCCTGATTGAGATACAAAACCGATATTTCCTCTCTCGGGCAGAGACTCAGCAAAACATCCGTCCATTCTAACGTCAGGGTGAGTGTTTACAACGCCCAAGCAGTTCGGGCCGACAGCACGCATACCGTATTGTTTAACTTTGGCTAAAAGTTCAGCTTCCATTTGTGCGCCTGCTTCGCCTGTTTCTTTAAATCCTGCGGTTATTATGCAAAGACCTTTAATGCCTTTTTGGTGGCATTGGTCGATTGTATCTAAAACAAATTTTGCGTTGACAACGATAATTGCAAGGTCAACTTCGCCGGGGATTTCATTAACGTTTGTGTATGCTTGAAGTCCTTCGATTATTCCGCCTTTTGGGTTAACGGGATAGATTGCACCGTTGAATTTATATTCTTGCAATCTTTTCATAATATCAGAACCAATAGTGTGTTGTTTGGTTGAAGCACCAATAACTGCTATTGATTTGGGTTTCATGATTTTAGTTAGCATTTTTTTATCCTTTCCTTTATTAATATCCGTTTGGTATAAAATCTCTCGCTCTGAATTTTGCGCCTAAAGATTTTGCGATAACTTGACATCTTTCAACGTCAATATCGTAATCAGGCACGTTATAAACAACGCTTGCCGTTGTGTCTATTTTTTCTTCAACGCAGGCTCTGATAAATCTTTTAACTTCTTCGTATGCGTTTTTGATTTTCGGGCGTGAAATTTTGTTGTACATTTCTTCATTTTGAGCATTTAAACTGATTGAAATATAATCAACAAGCCCTTTTAATTCAGGTACTATGTTTTTTTTAAAAATAGCGTTAGCATGACCGTTTGTGTTAATTCTTATTTTTAAGTTCGGAAAGTTTTGTTTTAAATATTTTGATACTTCAATAACTTCATCCAACTTAATTAAAGGCTCTCCGTATCCGCAAAAGACGATTTCAGAGGAAGTTTCAATTTTTTCTTTGTTTTGTTCGATTTGAGATATTACTTCTTGAGTGCTTATTTCGTCTTTATCAAGCCAAAGATTTGCCCCTTGAACATCTTGTTTTTGTTCTCTTATGCAAAACACGCAAGAATTAGAGCAGGCATTTGTTATGTTAATATAAGGTTTGTTATCCAAAAAATATAAAAGGTTTTTTTCAATAGTCTGCATAACCGATAAAAACATCCGAACAAAACTATGTAATTACAATAACAATTGTACAACCAACAATTTTTAAAAACAATAAATTTAAGCTAAAAATTCAAAAGTTTTTCCTAATTTTTCTTCACGCTCCAAAATATCGGCTTCTTTAGTTGTAACAGGTCCTTTTTGCCTTAAAATTTCAGACAGCTCTTCAAGTTTGGAAGCTAAATAAGGATTATTTATTTTTTTCATATTAATTGCGCCTAATAGCGCTTTAGCCAGATTTAAGCCGTATCCTTTTTGAATTTGAGAATAATAAAATTTTTCCCAATTGCAAGGTATTCTAAGCGTCCAATTGTCGGGGGACACTTTTCCCGAAACATTAATTCTCTCCTGCATTCCAAACATATCATTCAGCGTTATAAATTGTTTTGATGTTGTAAAAATTTCGGCAAATTTTGCGTTTCTAAAGTTTTCTTGGGTTTTTTGCTCATCACTTTGATTATTATAATTTTCGCCGTTAAATTTAAAATTATTCAAATCTGAATTAAAATCGTCTTTAAAACCCTGTTTTTGTATATTTCTCATTTCCGTATTTCTTGATAAATTAACCAAAGAGTCATTATCATGAGAAGTTGCGCCGACATAAAAAGAACCGTTTTTGTACCCCTTTTGATAGAATTTTTCGGGTCTTTCATCGTATTGCGAATAAGAAGTTGTGTATAAGTGGGGATAAATGTTTCTTGTTATTTCTCTTGCGCAATCAGCACTTATTCCGATAAGCTCCAGCAGGAAATTATCGGGATATAAGCTTTTTTTGCCGTTTAGAGTGTCAAAATAGGCTTTTTTGGCTATTTTTAAAATGACATCATTCATTTGAGGAAGCTCGACCGCTTTAAAAGAATTTTTATCTTGAACGTATACAAAAGGAGTTATAAACTGCCAAGCGGCATCCAGCCTTAAACCGTCGTAGCGTTTAAAAAATTGACAGTATTTTTTATATAAAAGTTTACCAGTTTTATCAAGAGTTGAAAGATTATTTCCGTCGAAATCTCCGATTTTGGTATAATCAAGAGCGCTCAGACCCCAAGGCTGAATAAAGTTTGTTTCGGGGCAGTTTGGGTCAGGGCCTCCGAGATACTGCCCCTTAATGAAACAATCTTTGTTCGCCCAGACTTCGCTTCTTGAAAATCCTATTTGGCAATCGCCAAAAAGCGCTATATTTTGACTGTTGTAATTTTTATGCGCCTGCTTTTGCTCCAAATATGCAATAAATTGTATAAAATTTTGAAAATCAATTTCCTTGCCGTTTTGCGATTTCAGCTGTTCAATTTTTTCCTGTCTTATATTTTGCGGATAATTTTCGCAATATAAATTACTGTCCGTTTTATCCCACGCTTCAAAATTATCGGTGCCGTATTTTTTGCTTAAAATTTCAAATAAAGCTTCGGGTTCAAGAAAATCTGCATTTTTAATTTTAAATTCTTCAAATTCTTGTTTTAATTTTCTGATTTGTGCGGAGTTTTTTGTTTTAAAGTTTTTAAATGCGAGATAAAGCGCTTCTTTTTGTTTATCTAAAATGTAGGCATAATTTGTTTTGTATTCTCTTTGGTTTTTATCATAAGGATAGTTTTTATCAAGATTTTCTATATATGACAGCGGTAAAATTTCTCCAAAATCTTCGCTTGCAAGCTTTTTTAAATCTATTATATGTTCGCCTAAGGCAAAGTTAGTTCCGGAATAGGGAGAAGTGTTTCCTTTTGTGATTTTTCCCTGAGGCTCAAGCTGAATTGAAGTTATGTCAAACATAGCTTTTAAAAAACTTGTGAAATCTTGTGCGCAATCTGACCAGCTTGAACCTATTGATGTATTTTCACCTTCTTTTTGAGGCAGGCTGAAATCGAAAAATATTGCCGTTGTATCTTTTATGTTAAGCTCTTTTTTTGCTGTCGAGATTGCCCTTTTGTAACTTTCAAGTTCTTTTGAGCTTAAAGCTCTTTTAAAATTCAGATTTTGCAGTCTGTCGAGTTTCATTCTAATTCCTTTTATTATATAAAGCTTCTGAAAAAAATTTTTGTTAATATTTTTAAAGCGCTAATGATTAATTAAAACCGTAATATAATTTTTCTGTGTTATTATATTATTGATTTATTATTGGAGAGAAAAATTGTACGATTTTAATTGTGATTTAGCGCAAAGCTTTGGAATATATAAAAATGATAACGAGTTTGAAATAGCAAAATATGCAAGCTCGATTAATGTTTCCGCAGGTTTTCATGCGGGCGATCCTAAAGTTATTCATAACGCTCTTATTTTTGCTGCAAAAAACGACGTTTCAATCGGAGCTCACGTTGGCTACCCCGATATTCAAGGTTTCGGGAAAAGACCCATGGATTTAACAGAGGAAGAACTTGAGGCGGTTATTGTTTATCAGATAGGTGCAATTTGTGCTTATGCTAAAACTTTTGACCTTGAAATAGAACAGGTCAGATTTCATGGTGCGCTTAAAGACAAGATAAATAACGACGAGCAAACGGCTCAAATTGCGACAGATGCCGTTAAAAAAGTTTCGCCTTGGTTAAATATTATCGTTCAAAATCCCCAAACAAAAGAATTGATTGAATCAGCAGGTGCAAAATCCGCCCTTGAAGTATCGTTCACTTCTTCCAGCTCTATAAGAGAAATCAGAGAACTCGGATACAAGGTTGATACCATTCATTTTAATACTTTGGAAGATATTAAAAGAGCTCGAGATATTATAAAACCGACTCCGATAAACTATAACAGAGTTTGTAATCAAATTTAAGAAGGCTGAATTGTATGAAAATGTTTAATAAAAAAGTTAAAATGCCGAAAGATGCTATTTGGCTTGTTCCGGGAATTAAAGTTAAGCGGTGGTTTGCTTTAAGCGCTATAGGCTCTGTTATCGGAGCAATCGGAGTTACTTTCTTATTGAAGCTTGAACCTTTATATTACATAGTTAATACCGCAAAAGTTATTTTTAAAACAGTATCGCCCGAGCCTGTCGGAGTTGGTTTAATTATAATCGGAGCTATATTTTTTATTCTGGCATGGAAAAAAACAAACATTTCCATGTTTGATAAAAACGATATCGCCCTGATGCGCTCAAAAGATTCCATGGGTGAAGTGCTGTATCGCAAAATGAAACTAAATCACGGGCCGAAAATTGTCGCAATCGGAGGCGGTACGGGTTTATCAATGCTGTTGAGAGGCATTAAAAGAATAACAAACAATATAACGGCAATCGTAACCGTTGGAGATGACGGCGGTTCTTCGGGCAGATTAAGAGAGCAAATGGGCGTTTTACCCCCCGGAGATATCAGAAACT
>CANQAW010000039.1 GCA_947589525.1 Candidatus Gastranaerophilales bacterium | reverse complement strand
ACAATCAAATTATGATAGTGGACGAATTTACGGGTCGTATAATGGAAGGAAGACGCTGGTCAGAAGGGCTACATCAGGCAATTGAAGCCAAAGAAGGCGTAAAAATTCAAGATGAGACTCAAACTCTTGCAAGTATTACTTTTCAAAATTTATTCAGATTATATCCGAAGTTATCGGGTATGACGGGGACAGCAATGACGGAAGAAGCGGAATTCGGAAAGATATACAATCTTCCCGTTACTCAAATTCCGACAAACAGAGAAGACATCAGAAAAAATTATCCCGATGTCATATACAAAACGAAAGAAAAAAAATACTACTACGTTGCCCGTGAAATTGAAGAAATGGTAAAAATCGGAAGACCTACTCTTGTGGGTACAATTTCAATAGAAAAATCGGAATATTTATCCGCAATTTTAAAGAAAATGGGAATTAAACACAACGTTTTAAACGCAAAACACCATGAAAAAGAAGCATATATTATTGCTCAAGCGGGAAGATTGGGCGCTGTTACCATTGCAACAAATATGGCAGGCAGAGGAACGGATATTTTACTGGGCGGGAATGCCGAATATATGGCTAAAGAAGAGCTTGACAGCAAAAATATAACTCCCGAGCACCCCGATTATGAAAACTTGAAAAACGAAGCGCTTGAAAGAGCAAGAAAAATTACGGCGGAAGAACACGACAAAGTGGTAGCTTTAGGCGGTTTACACGTTATAGGAACAGAACGCCATGAATCAAGACGTATAGATAACCAATTAAGAGGACGTGCGGCACGTCAGGGCGACCCCGGCTCTACAAAATTCTTTTTGTCGCTGGAAGATGATTTAATGAGAATTTTCGGCGGAGAAAAAATTGCGCAATTAATGACAATGCTAAAAGTTGATGACGATACCGCAATAGAAAATGTTCTTATAACCCGTCAAATTGAATCCGCTCAAAAGAAAGTTGAAACATATCACTTTGATATAAGAAAATCGGTTCTTGAATATGATGATGTCATGAACATACAAAGAGAAAAATTCTATTATCAAAGAAGAAAAGTTCTTGCTTGCGAGGACTTAAGAAATGATATTAAATTTATGATTGAAAAAGAAATTCAAAGAATTCTTGCTCAATATATAAGCAAAGATATGTCTCCTCAGGAATATATTGAAAATGATTTGATTATGCTGATTAAGGAGTTTGTAAGTATATTCCCGCAATTGAAAGATAAAATAAATTTGTCCGACATCAAAACTCTAAGAGCACATGAAATTGCAAACAAATTAAAAGATTTAGCTCTTGAAAATTATAATCAATTTGAAATAGAGACAATTGATAACTTCAACAGTGTAATGGAAAGATATTATCAGGACAATTTTATAAAACAAGTTCCGTTTCAATCCGATAATATTTTAAGGCAAGTTGAAAGAGATATATTGCTGAGAGTAATAGATGCAAAATGGATTGACCACTTGGGCAATGTTGATATGTTAAAAGATTCAATCGGTCTTGTTGCTTATGGTCAAAAAGATCCGTTGATTGAATATAAAAAAGAAGCGTACAACCTGTTTAATGCACTTATGGCAGATATTCAAGGTGAAACTTTACAGCTGCTGTTCCGCTCAAAATTCGGAGTTCAGCTGTACGAAAATCCCGAAGATATGTAATTTATGCTTTAACTTTTTGTTTTTTTCTGTTGTTTTGGAAAGATTCAAATTTTGACGCATATTTTTTCTTTAATTTACCCGTAACGGGAACCATAAAGACCGGAACTAAAAATCTGACAACCAGAGTAAAGATGGTCAGCGACTTGAATTTAGACATCTTCTTGTCATAATTTTTGGAAAGATTTTTAACGGCATTTTTCAAAATTTCCGGATTTTCGCTTATTGTTTCTTTGTTGTATAAAAATACCTTTGACAGTTCCTTAACAACACCTTTTTCGTTAAATAGCGCACCTTTAAAAGTACCGGCTATCTGCGAAATATTTTCCTGCAGTTCTTTTTCAATCGAAAGATTATTTATTGCTTTTTCCACTAAATCTTTATCAACAGGATTATGTTTGCCTATTAGCGAAATACTATTTAAATATTCAACCAGCGATTTTACGGTTTCATCTTTATTGGCGCTTAACTTTTGAACATAAGATTTATCCGACAAAAGTCTGTTTAATTCTTCCGTAATTGCATATTGAGCAAGCTGAACATCATTCATTGCCTGTTTGTTTCCGACTTTTTCAAATAAATCCAAATTTACGCTTGCTAAATGAGGATATTGAATTTCGACTTGTTTGGCAATATTTTCAATTTTTTCTTCATACAAAGCACGTCTCTTATCTTTAAAACCGTCTAAAAGCCAGTCCAAAACAAAAGCACACGCACTTGATACTATTGTTACCAAAATTGTATGAAGATTAAACCCAAACTTCTGTTTAGGGTCAATCTTTTTTGACCTTATGGTATTTTGAACCCAATAAGCGGTAATTAAAACAGATTCAATATCAGACATTCTTGCAGAGGGCTTTTTCGCAAATGATAAAATTTTTGCACATTTTTCACCCAATGCAGACATTGCACCTTTTTCAACAAGCTGTGTCGTACAAGCAACTGCGCCGTTTACCAAATTGCCCTTAAAAGAAATATCGTTTTGAGTCGTTTTAAAATTGTTAAAAGGTTTAAAATTAGCCTTTTTATCAATAAACGATTTAGAATTTTTAAGCATATCAGGCTGTTTGCTCATCATTTCCGATTCGCGCATTTTATTTTTTTTGGCAAATAAAAGCTTTAATACCGGAGGCAAAAGAGCACTTGCGAGCATTGCTTTGGCGATTGCGGTTGCCGAACCCGTGGAATTTTTCCAAAAACTTTCAAACGCATCCGCAATTTCTGTTTTTCCAACCACCTGATGACCTAAAACATCCTTGGAAATAAGATTATTTCTCTTAAGCAGAGCGACGAAATTCGGATTTTTCGAATATATTGCAAGGTGATTATTTTTTATATTCGTTACGATTTCTTTGGATTTGGACAAAACCTCTTCCATCGTAGGTTCATATTCAATTTTTCCTCCTAATGTTTTGAAAAAATTCCCCAAACCTGTCATTGCATTCGAACTTTGTTTGTATTTCTCAACTCCGGCAGTAATTTTATTTGTAAAAGATTTTTTTTCTTTCTTTAAAGTTTGTTTGGCAATTTCAAGCGCAGTTTTTGAGGTTTCCGATAATACATCAAGCGAAGAGGTTTGCTCGTTATAAGTAATTAATTTTAAATTATTTTTGATATTATCCATCGCCTTTTTAACAAGCCCGCCTCCTATGGTAAAGCTTAAAAAAGAACCCAAAAAAGCCTGAAGAAAGTTTTTAGTGGCAACCATTTGTTTATCTTTTTCTTCGGAACCTGGCATGGCAAGCACTGCCATAGGTTTTAAAATGCCTGCAACCAAAAGCGAGTATATCGAATTATATGCCGCTTCGTTATCATTTACAAACTCAACAAGCGAAAAACCCAAATCAAAAATCCCGCCAAAGCTAATCGCTTGTGCGGGTTTTTTTATAGTGCTGTTTTGCTTACTATTTAATATACTTAGCGTTTGCGTATCGTTAATTTTGGATTTTTGCACAGTCCTGCGCTTATAAAGCGGTTCATTATATAAAATATAATTTTGATTATTCAGCTTCATGATACCTGTACAAAACATGTAAATTGTAAAACTTGCTAATTATTTTAACAGATATTAACATAGTTATTACTGCTTACATACTCTTCTATTCTGTCAACAATCATTTTTTCAAAATTAATTGAAAAAATTTCGTTAATTTCATTTATGAAAAAGCATGGACTTGTAATATTTATTTCAATTATTTTTCCTGCTATTACGTCAAGTCCCGCAAGATAAACACCGTCATGCTCAAATTTATCTTTAATTACACTTTCCAGTTCTTTATCTTCTTTGGTTAATTGAGCAAATTTTAAGGTGTTTTTATTGTGTTCGTTAAATTTAAAATCGTTGTTTGTAGCAACTTTTCTTACACAATAATCGTACAATTTTCCGCAAATATAAATCAGCCTTTTATCACCCTGCATAACTTCGGGGAGAAACTTTTGAACCATAACCTGAGTTTTAAAATTGTTTGTTGCGTTTTGCAAAATAGCATTTATATTTTTATCTTTATCGTTTAAATAAAATACACCGCTTCCAAAACACCTGTTAGTAGGTTTTATGATAATTTCGCCGTGTTCAAATAAAAATTCTTTAATAAGCTTTTCGTTGGCAGATACAATATTTTCTGGAATGTAGCCTTGAAACTCGTTTATATACAGCTTCTCGTTTTTTTCTCTGAGTGCAAAAGCCGAATTTATTATTTTTGTATTTTTATTTACATAAGACAATATATAAGTTGCATTTATATAATCAATGTCAACCGGAGGATCGGGTCTGAAGAAAATTAATTCAAAATCGTTTAGAGAAATATATTGAAAATCCTCTTTCTTTTTAATGTCATCTTTTTCTATGTACGTTTTAAAACATATTGCAAAAGGAATGTTATTTTTTTGAAACAAGCCCGATTTAACGGCAACATAGACAGATTTTCCTCTTTGAAGATATTCATGTATAAGCCAAAAATTTGTAACTAATTTATTAAACTCAAAATATTTAAATTCAAGCTCATCTATAACGATTAATATATTTTTCATATTATGATTATAACAAATAATAATTTTAGTGTATAATAAATTATATGAAAAATTGTCCTTTCAAAAATGCTGATTGTACACCTGATTGCGCCCTGTATATTTCATCCGAAGAGCTAAACGAAACAGTAGCAAACAGGCTTAAATCCATCGGGGTAATTAACTGCAATTCCGACGGAACATGTGCATTAAAAAATCTGGCACTTGCACAAAGCAGATATATTTTTGAAAATACAAAAGCTTTTAAATAAGTAAAACGGAGAAAGATATTGTTTAGGGAAAATATAATTGCGGAATTGAAATTAAAAATAAGTCATGAACCGCAAAATATTGAAAATTATCGTAACTTGGCAAATTACTATGTGGGAAGCAACGATTACGATAATGCAATGAATACATATAAAGACATTTTAAAAATCAAAAATAACGACTACCAATCCCTATTCAACATCGGAAGTATTTATTATTACAAAAAGATGTTTCCGGAGGCTCTTGAGTATAATAACAAAGCAAAGCAGGCCGAACCCGATAATTATGCAACATATTACAGCCTCGGAAATATCTACGCAGAAATTGAAAATTTTGAATTAGCGCTTAATAACTATAAAAAAGCTTTGGAATTAAATCCGAATAATTCGGATATATATAGCGCAATAGGATATCTGTATCAGGATATAGACAATCTTGAAGAAGCAAAAAATTATTACACAAAAGCCGTAAAATTAAATGACGGAAATTGGGAAAATTATATAAATCTTGCAAACGTTGAACAGGCGCTCGGAGATAATACTCAAGCACTTATGCACTACGAAAAAGCATACAATCTAAATAACAACAGTTCAAAAGCTTCCTTGTGTCTTGCTAATTCCTATGCAACAATAAAAAATTATAAAAAAGCACAGGAATTGTTTAAAAAAACCGTAGAGCTTGATTGCGAAAATTATTCCGCTTGGGTATGCAGAGCAATAGCATACAGCGATGACAACGACAACGAAAATGCAATTGAAACTCTTAAACATGCTATTGAACTTTGTCCCGATAAAATTAACGCATACATAATACTTGCCAATATATTGTCCGATGAAAAAAGATACGAAGAAGCGCTGTCGATTTATAAAACAGCGCACACAATATCGCCCCATGACTCTAAGATAATGACCTTAATGGCAAATATGCTTGCTCTTTGCAATAATACTACTCAAGCAATTAAATACTACAAAAAAGCAATGAAACAAGATCCCAATAATAATGAAATTAAACTGATATATATTGAAATGGCAAACAATTTCATTGAAGACAAAATGAAAGGAAAAAATGAATAACTCTGCGGTTGATAGAATTATAAGCATTTTTACATACTATACTTTGGGGTTTTTTGGATTAATATGGCTTCTTTTTTGTCATTTAACCAAAAAACGCATAGATTCCTTTTTGGCTTTTAATATATATCAATCAATATTTTTATCTGTGGTTTTTACGGTTATCGTATATTTATACAGCATAAGCTTAAATTTGATTAGCGTAGTTCCTTTTATAGGAAAATTGGCTGTAAAATTTGACATATTCATAAATCAAACCCCGATTTATTTTTCATACACCATAAGCACATTAGTTTTATTTATTATTTTATTATATCTTTCAATATTTTCTCTGATGGGTAAAAAGCCGTACGTGCCCCTTATTTCGGATGTAATAAATTCTAATTTCGGGAGGTAGTTTAAATGCGCTTTTATGCCGTATTTTTGTTTTTAAGCGAAATGATATTAACATGCAGCGCTCAAGAAGTTTTTACAAACAACAAAAATATTGAAGAAGCACTAAAAAGCACTTATGAGCCAAATTACTTTTCCATGATATTAGGATTGCTTACCGTAATTTTTCTTGTATACATAACGGGATTTATCTACCAAAAATTAATTAAAATAAAAATAGAAGACGAAAACGTACATAATAAGGCAACCGTTATTTCAACAACTCCTCTCGGACAAAATAAGGCGTTATATGTAATTAAAATTAACGACGAATATTCGCTATTAGGAGTATGCCAGAATAATATTTCATATTTAAAAGATATAAAATTCACGGACAAAGAGAACAAGGAGTAAATATTTGACTTTAAAATTATCAAAAAATATAAAAATGGTTGTAAGTGATTTTGACGGTGTTTTTACGGACGGCTCGGTATATATATCCGAGAAAAACGAAGTTCAAAAAAAGCTTAATTTTAAAGATATAATGGCTGTTGCTTTATTAATTAAAAACGGATATAATTTTGCAATTATATCGGGTGAAGAAAGCAATATATTAAACTACTTCAAAGAAAAGTTCAATATATCGGAAATTCATGGCGGAATAAGACAAAAAGGGATTGTGCTTGAAGATATAATGCAAAAATACGGATACAAAAAAGAAAATGTTTTATACATTGGCGATGATATTAACGACATACCCGCAATGGAATTGGTCGAATATCCCATAGCGCCCAAAAATGTAAATCCGATTTTAAAAATCAAAGTTAAAAACTTACAAATTACGCAAAGCTTTGGGGGAGACGGGGCAATCAGAGAAATTTGCGATGCCCTCATAAACAAATAATATGATTTCAAAATTTATAAAAGAAATAAACAACATTTTTACAACGGTAAATAATTTTAATGAAAAAATTAACCGTTACAAAACAATAGTAAAAGAACCCGCTCTGCCTACGTATGCGTATATAAACTGGGGCATGCACCTTATAAATTCAGGCAGTAAAGACAAGGGAATTGAAAAACTGAAACAGAGCATTGAAATAAACCCTAATAATCCCGAAGGATACATAAATCTCGGTATAATATATGCTCAAAACAAAGAATTTCAGGAAGCGCTGGTTAATTTTAAAAAAGCAATAAAAGCGGATAAAAATAACGCACGTGCTTGGGGATATATAGCGGGAGTGTACAGCGAACTAAATGAAAACAGTCTGTCAAAAAGCGCATTTGAAAACTCGTTAAGGCTTGATAAAGCAAATCCCTATACGTATCTTAACTTCGGCATATTCTACATGAAATCAAAAAAATATCCGCAAGCAAAAGAAATGCTGAAAAAAGCCTATCTTATCGATCCGATTAATTCGCAAGTACTGCTTTTATGGGGCGTAATACTGATTGAAGAAAATGAAATTATGTCGGCTATGTCAAAATTGACAAGAATATTGACTTTTGACCCTTTTAATTCGGAAGCGTTATATCTTTGCGGGCTTGGTTCAATTAAGCTTAAAAAATACAGCGACTGCATAACTTTTTGCAAAAAAAGTCTGCTTCTAAATCCGTCTAAAACGGAAAACGTACTGCTTATTTCTCAAAGTTATCTCGAGTTAAAGGATGAAAAAAATTGTCTTGAAAATTTTGAAAAATACAAAGAAAAATATAAAGACGATTGGAAATTCCTTAACGCTTGGGCAGGTTCATATCAAACTTTTCAAAAGCACAAAGAAGCGCTTGAAAAATATGAAAAAGCGCTTGAAATTACAAAAGACGAGTTTGCCATATATAACGGGTATGTTTATTCTCTGCTGGAGCTTAAAGAATTTCAAAAGGCGAAAGATGCCATTGATAATGCAATAAAATTAAATCCTCAAAGCGCAAACATGCACCACAACCTTGCAATTATTTACAATGAAGAAAAAAAATATGATATAGCTTTAAGCGAATTTAAGCTGGCGTTAAGACTTGATGCGTCACTAAAAGAGATATATGCAGAAATTGCCGGAATATATGAAATTCAGCAAGATTATGATAAAGCAATAAAATATTGGTCTCTGGCGGGAGAATATGAACAAAGCAGAATGGAAGCACTGTACAATTTGGCAATTTTATATATTAACAAAAAGCATGACAGCGCCAAAGCGCTAAGATGTATAAGGCAAGCATGGGAAAAAGACAAAACAAATCCTCAGGCTGTTTACAAATACGGTTCTATATTATATAAAATAAAAGATTTTCACAGAGCAAAAGAAAAGTTTAAAGAAATAAAAAAAGAAGATGAGAATTATATAAATGCGCAAATTTTAACCGCACTTTGCGAAATTAAATTATCCAAACCACAAGAAGCACAACAAACTATCGAAAAACTGACCGTCGAAAATGCACAATTCAAAACCAAATCCTTTGAAGATATTATCTTATTAATACAAGAAATTGAAGATGATGATGATTTAAAAGCTTCACTAAAGGAAATTTATGATAGAATAAAAAAAGACAATCAAAACGATGCTAACAACAAAGAGGTATGAATGGGGCTAATTGTTCAAAAATTTGGCGGAACATCAGTAGCGGACAGCGAAAAAATTAAAAATGTTGCAAAAGCCGTCATCAAAGAAAAACTAAACGGCAATAAAATCGTTGCAGTTGTTTCTGCAATGGGTCATACAACAGATAACCTTATAAAACTTTCCAAAGAAATTACACATAGACCGCAAGACAGAGAAATGGATATGCTTATGTCAACAGGCGAAATAGTTTCAATGTCTCTGCTTGCCATGGCAATTAATGAACTGGGTTTTAAAGCAATAAGTCTTACGGGACAGCAAGCGGGAATAAGAACCGAAAACAGCCACCTTAAAGCAAGAATTTTAAACATTGACCCGAAAAGAATAAAGAAACATCTAAATGACGATTATATAGTAATAGTTGCAGGATTTCAAGGATATTGCGACGATAATGAAATCACAACCTTGGGTCGGGGCGGTTCGGATACAACGGCAGTGGCTCTTGCAGGCGCACTAAAAGCAGACAGGTGCGATATATACTCTGATGTGGAAGGAGTTTATACAACCGATCCTCGTATTGTCAAGACAGCCCAAAAGCTTGAAGTTATTTCATACGAAGAGATGCTTGAGCTGGCAAGAGTTGGCGCAAACGTCCTGCATCCGAGATCCGTTGAAACGGCAAAGCTATATCAAATACCCATGAGAGTCAGGAGCTCTTTTAAATTAGAAGATTTAGGAACATTAATCATAGGAGTAGAAGAAATGGAATTTTCCAGACCCGTTACAGGCCTTGCAAGCGATTCATCACAATTGAGAATTGTAATATGCGATGTAAAAGACAGACCCGGTAATGCGGGGAAAATATTTGATATACTTGCGAATAAAAACATAAGCGTAGATATGATTATTCAATCCTATGCAAGAAACCAAAAAAACACAAACGACATAGCTTTTACAATTTCAACCGAAGATTTTTCAAAATTTGAAGAAATTAAAGAAGAATTAATAAATGCAATCAGCGCAAGCGATATTTTTATTGACGAAGACATAGTAAAAGTTTCAATAGTAGGCGCAGGAATGATAGACAGACCGGGTATAGCCGCTAAAATGTTTAATATTCTTGCACAAAAAGAAATAAATATCAAAATGATTTCAACAAGTGAAATTAAAATAAGCTGTCTTATTGAGAAAAAACATGCACAAACGGCAGTTAACGCACTTGCTGAAGCTTTTGAGCTTGACGGAAGTACAATAGCAGATGTTAAAGGGGATTTGCCCTCTTTATAAAATGATTAACGAAACGGAAAAATTTTTAGAAAAATACAAAATCAAGAATAAAACTGTTATTCTCGGTTTCTCGGCAGGGCCTGACAGTTGCGCATTAGCGCTTATTTTAGATAAATTAAAAATAAAATATAATCTTAAAATTGTACTTTGCTATTTCAATCATAACTGGAGAAAAGAAGCGTTAGAGGAAGAAACGTTTACCAAAGAATTTGTAAAAGAACACAAACTTAAGTTCTATACGGAAAAAGCACCGTCAAATTTGCCAAAAACCGAAGAATGCGCAAGAAATGCAAGGTATGAGTTTTTCGAAAAATGCGCCCGCAAATATAAAACGGACGTTGTCTTTTTGGCGCACAATAAAAATGACAATGTTGAAACGCTTGTTTACAGAATAATAAAAGGCACATCAATCAACGGTTTAACTGCAATCCCTCAAAAAAGAGAGATTTTTTACAGACCGCTTTTGAAAATTGGAAAAAAAGAGATTTTAAATTTTCTGGACAAGAACAATCAAATTTATAAAACAGACTCATCAAACACTGATACGAAATATAAAAGAAATTTAATCAGAAAAGAAATTCTGCCCCTGTTTGAAAAAATAAATCCGAAATATCTTAATTCCATAGAAAATCTAATTCAAAATTCAATAAATGCAAAAAAAATAATAGATGACAAAATTAAAGAAGTTGAACATGAACTTATCAAAAACAAAACATTTTCAAAAACGCAATATCAAGCATTGGGAAAAGAAATAAGGTTAGAAATTATAAACAACTTCATCGGAGAATTTTTAAAATACAGAAATACTCAAAATCTGGAAAAATTTGATAATTTCATTTTAAACAACGAAAACAGCAAAATATCAATTAATTCGGATTTATTCTTGAAAATCAAAAACGACAATGTATATATAGAAAAAATCATTAAAAAAAGCAATTGTGAAGTTTTGATAGACAAAGAAGGGCAATACGTATTTGAAGATATAATTTTAAAAATCGAAAAAGAAAATAAAAAAATTAAAACCTTCCCGAAAGAAAACGAAAATTTTTGCTTCTTAAATTTCACTTTTCCGCTTACAATCAGACACAGAAAACAAGGCGATATATTTTCACCCTGCGGATTAAAAGGCAAGATGAAATTAAAAGATTATCTGATAAATCAAAAAATCGAACAATCAAAAAAAGACAGTATTGTTTTACTTTGCAAAGGCAAAGAAATCGTTTGGATTTTAAGCGAAAAGATAAGCGAAAATTATAAAGTCACAAAACAACCGTTTTACAAAGTAAGCTGGAGTAAAAATGAATAATATAGAAAATCTGAAAGTATTAATTAAAAGAGAAGAATTGTACGATG
>CANQAW010000038.1 GCA_947589525.1 Candidatus Gastranaerophilales bacterium | reverse complement strand
TGGATATTATTCTAAACCCCGCTTCCGTTACTCAAAATTTTGGCGATATTCCAAATGAGGACAAGAAAGAAATTCTTAGTTACCTTAAAGATGATGACCCCGTTAAACAAGACCCGTCAATGATGGATATTACAGGTTCGGGAACTTGTGTTGCCGCATCTTGCGAGGTTAATTTGGCGGATAAGTACCCTGCGGAATTTGCCCGCTGGGTAAACAAGCTTTCAAGTCAAGACAGACGGCTTTATTCTAAAATAAACATTTCTTCAATATCCAAAAATAAGCTTGAAGCAGTCGAAATACTTTCTTTGCTTTGTGCAAAAACAAATAAATTCAGCTTTAATACGACGGAAATATTAATTAAACCCGATGATTATGCGTATATAAGAGCAAAAAATCAGGATAAGAACTGGAATTCCGGCGAGAGAAACGTTGCCGACGTTCTTGTTCAAAGCGCCATAATGCAGTTAGGTTCACAAGGCACTTATAATTCGCTTACCGATATCAGAAAAGGTGATTTAAGTGAAAACCCCAACGGGCTGGTCGAGCTGGAAAAAACTTTTGTCGAATCGGTTATAAAAAACAAAGAAATTAATTCCGTAGTACATCAGCAAATTGATGATGAAAAAAGGCTTGTAGGCTATAATTCCTCTTTTGAAAAAATTAAAGGGCAAATTAATCGCACTCTTGATTCAAATGAAGATGTTATATTGGGCTATGTTTTAACAAACGAATCGGCAGGATTGACGTCTAACCCGAATTATAATCCCACTGTTGACGGAGAGCCAAATCATGTTATTAACGGTCATGAAATTACGATTGTCGGATACAGAGTTGATGAAAACAATGAAACAATATACACTTGTATTGACACCGACGACGATATGCCTCAAAAAATTGAATATAGCGCAAGCTGGTTAATTCCCAAAATAAACCATGCAGGCATACCCGCTAATAATTAATCCTGATTGAACACTTTGGAAACTTCTTCTCTGTCGTCAAAATGTATTGTTTTATCTGCAAGAATTTGATATGTTTCATGTCCTTTTCCTGCTAAAACCAAAACATCATTTTCATTTGAAATATCTTTTAAAAGTTTTATGGCAAGATGTCTGTCAGGCTCAACAAAAACCGTTTTGGGATTAATAAGGCTTAATCCCGATAAAATATCCGTGATTATAACCTGAGGGTCTTCTTGTCTCGGATTATCGGACGTAATTATAATTTTGTCGCAAAGCTGTTGAGCAATTTTTCCCATTTTAGGTCTTTTTGTACAGTCTCTGTTACCTCCGCAACCGAACAAACAAATCAAATTAGCATCCTTTTGAGTCAATTCTCTAGCAGCATGCAGTATGTTTTCAAGACCATCGGGAGTATGAGCGTAATCAACAATAACCATGGGGTTTGTTCGTACAATTTCAAAACGTCCCGCTACGCTTTTTGTAACTTCAAGAGCTTCTTTAATTGTATGAAAATCAATTCCGTTTGCAAGAGCTGCCCCGATAGCACTCAGACTGTTATATACGCTGAACATTCCGTTTAAATGAAGTTTAAAATTTAACACTTCTCCTTTATATTCGCAGTCAAAATTAACTCCGTCAGGCATAAATTCAATATTTTTAGCCATAATGTCGGAGTGGTTTTTAACCCCGTAAGTTAAAATATTAACATCTTTATCGATTTGTTCAAGTAATTTTTTAGCATATTTATCGTCATTGTTAATAACGGCGTTATTACCCTTTTTAAGCGTTCTGAAAAGTTTTGCTTTGGCGTTAAAATAATTATCCATTGTAATATGATAATCAAGATGGTCTTGAGTCAGGTTGGTAAAAATTGCGGTTTGAAATATGCAATTTTTAACTCTAAACTGCTCAAGAGCATGGCTTGAAACTTCCGTTATGACATTCATAATGTCCGATTTTAAGATTTTTGAAAGTGTTGCTTGCATTTCGGGCGCTTGCGGTGTCGTATGTTTTGCTTCCAAATAATCATCCGTTGAAGACATTTTATATCCCAGCGTACCTATAAGTGCACATTTTTTATCAGCTTTTTCAAATATTTTCTGCACAAGGTGTGCAACGGTTGTTTTGCCGTTTGTGCCAGTGACACCCATTAAATTAAGCTCGTTTGTAGGATGATGATAAAACGCCGAAGCAATATCGGCAATCGATTCTTGTGTTGATTTAACGATTATTTGAGGAATTTCTATATTTAACGGTCTTTCGCACATAAGAGCGACAGCTCCTTTTTCAAAAGCGCCCTGAGCATAGTCATGCCCGTCAACGTGCTCGCCTTTAAGACATACAAATATTTCATGCGAATTAATTGTTTTCGAATTATAAGAAATTCCTTTTATATCAACATCTTTAAAGTTTAATTTTTCAATTACATCAACATTTTTTATTAAATCGGATAAATTCATATTAATTCCTTTGACAATGTTATTTATTATATATTTTACCAAAAAATTATTTTTTGATGTGCTTGTCAGGGTTTAAATTTAAAATTCTGACTAACTCATCGGCTATTTCTTTAAATATGGGAGAAGCTACGGTTGAACCCCAAATTCCTTCCCCTTGAGGAGAATCAACAACAACATACAATAAAACTTGCGGGTCGGATGCGGGGAAATAACCTATCATTGAAGCATAAAGTTTATTTGAATATCCCGTACCCTGTGCGTTTGGCTTTCTTGATGTTCCCGTTTTGGCTGCAATGTAAAATTCATCCATTTTTGCGGGATTTCTGCCCGCTTCAATTGATTTAACAAGTCTGTTCTTCTTCGGGAGAATATTTTATTACGTGCGGTGTAATCCAAACTCCGCCGTTTGCAATGGCGCATATAGCGCTAACCATTTGAATAACGGTAGTTGAAGCACCGTATCCGTAACCCATAGCGCCGTGAGTGGCGTTGTCCCATTTTGGTGCGGGCAGTAAACCGCTGGATTCGGCAGGAAGGTCAATTCCTGTTTTTTGACCAATATTAAACAATTTAAGACTATCGTAAAATTCTTTATCAGTCATCATTTGAGCAATTTTAATAGAGCCAATGTTTGAAGAATGCTCAAACAGATATACCAAATCTATCATTCCGGGTGCGCCTTTGGACTTATAATCATAATTATAAATATCCCACCAGCCTATTTTCATTTTTCCCGTATCGTTTATTTTTGTATTTTTATTAATTTTTTTATTCATAAAACCGCTTGCAACGGTTATGATTTTAAATGTTGACCCCGGCGGATATACGTCGGTTATAGCCCAGTTTTTCATATCTTGCAGAGAATATTTGCTGTAATCATTGGGGTTGTAGCTTGGAGCAATTGCAAGAGCTAAAATTTCTCCCGTTTTAGGCTCAACTACGATTGCTGCCGCTCTTTGCGCATTATATTTTTGAATTGCTTTTAAAAGATGTTTTTCACATATATGCTGAACTGCCGAATCAATTGTCAGTTTTAATGTTTTACCTTTAACGGGCGCTGAAATGTCTGCGGGATTAACGCTGATGTTATATATAATATCCCCGTTCGGGGCTTTTTCATAAGTAATTGTTTTATCAACATACTCAAGATAATCTTTTGCCTTATATTCAACGCCTCCCGCCGTGTCGGCATTGGGATTGTAATATCCCAAAACGTGCGCTGCCAAACTGCCTTGCGGGTATACACGCCTGTTTTTGACTTCATAAGACAATTCACGAAGGTTTTTCTTTTTAATTTCCTGAATTGTTTTTCTGTCTAAATCTTTTTTGATTAAAATAATTTTTTTATCCTGAGATAACTTTTGCGCAAGTTCATGCAAGGACATATTTAAATAAGGCTGTAAAATTTGCGCTAATTCTTCGGGTGTTCTGTCGTAATAGTTAGGATGTGCGTATAAAGTGAAGGTGGTTTTATCTGAAGCAAGCTTAAAGCCGTATTTATCGACAATCTCGCCTCTTAACACATACATCTTTGACGTACGCTGGCTCTTAGCCTTTTTTTTGCAATGGCGAATGTCGCAAACCTGCAATAAAAAGAGATACAAAGCAAGCGCAATGCATGCAATGTAGAAAATAGACTGCAAGCACCCCGTGCGTCTGTCAAATTTATTGTTATACCTCTCCTTTAACATACTTTTTAACTAATAGCTTATTATAAATGAACGTTTGTTTTTCTTTCTTATTTTATTAAGATTAATGTCGGGCGTGCCGATTGCATCAACCTCAACGACCTCTTTTGCTCTTTCAAGGAAATTGGTTTTTGAAACAGCTTTATCAATATTATAGTAAGATTGCAAAGTATCGATTTTGTTCTGTAAATCGTCGTTTTCGTAATTAAGTTCAAGCGTTGCCCTTGAGATTTTATTTAACTGCACTTCTTTGCAGGAGACAAAATAATAGCATACAAAGCAAAACACAACAAGCGTGGCAAGAAGAATGTATAAAAACATATTAATTCTTGCAACAATCATCTCTTTATACGGTTTTTCATTTAAAAAATAACCGCTTATAATCTGGCTGTTAGTGTTTGAAATAGGGTCAGATACGTTTTTTACGGAAAATTTTGTATCAGTTTTTCGCTTAAGCGTTTTATTTTTTTTATTTTTTTGTTTATTATACGAGTTCAAGATTGCCTCAAATTCTTCTTGCAGTTCTAAGCTTAGCGCTTCTTGAAGGAGGATTAATTTCAATTTCTTCGCTTGTTGCGCAAATCGGTTTTTTATTGACCAATTCAAGCATTTTACCTCCGCATGTGCAAATTGGACTGTACTTATCACAACGGCAATTTGCATATTTCTTAAATAGAGTTTTTGCTAACCTGTCTTCCAAAGAATGAAAAGTTAACACACTAATTATAGCACCAATATCGCTTAAATTTATTACTTTTAATAATGTATTTTCAAAATTTAACAATTCATTGTTAACTTCAATTCTTAGCGCTTGAAATACCCTTGTGGCGCAGTGAATTTTACTGTTAACCTTTGGAGTGGATTTCTTTATAAGCTCGGATAGTTCAAGAGTTGTATTTATCGGACGGTTTTGTACAATTGCCTGCGCAATTCTTTTGGAAAAATGTTCTTCGCCGTATTTTGAAAAAATTTCAATAAGTTTTTCTTTGGAATATTTGTTTACCACGTCATGTGCGCTAAAATCCTGCTGTTGATTAAATCTCATATCCAAAGGCGCATCTTTTAGAAAGCTAAATCCCCTGTTTTGTGATGTCAATTGGTGATATGAAGCGCCCAAATCAAATATTGCACCGCCCGTGATTTTATCAATGCCCAAGTTTTTAAGCTCTATATCAATATCTGAGTAGCTTGCTTTGATTATGGTTTTATTTTTAAAATTTTTCAATCTTTCACTTGCAAATTCAATGGCGTCATCATCTACCTCAAAAGCAATTAAATGCCCTTTAGGCGAAATTCTTTTTAATATTTCCTCGCTGTGCCCCCCGCCTCCCAGCGTGCAATCAACAAAAATCTTAGAAGAACCGTCACAATTAAGAGAGTCTGTAAGCTCTTTTTTCATAACGGTATAATGTTTAAAATCAATTTTTGTCATTTTAAAAGTTAATTATTCTTTTCAATTTTTCAAATACGTCTTTAAGATTTTTTTCTTTTTTGTAAATAAGATTATCTTTATTATATTTTAAATATCTTGAAATGACATTTTGAGGAAGATTTTGGTTTTCCTTGAGCGTTTTTGCGATTAGTTCAAGATAATCATCCTGCAATTGCGCATAATCGGCATTTTTCTTTCTTAAATCTTCGTCGGCTTCTCTGTATACAAGCGCATCAAAAGCACATTTTATGTTAATATCGTTATTGTCTGTCGGGAATAAATTTAAAGCCTGAGAAACGCTCATCTTACCGCACAAAACATCAATAATTAAATCCGATACCAACAGTCTGTTTTTGTATATTTTTATATATTCAGATTTCATATTTACACATTTACAAGCTGATTGCTCATCAGAGTATGCAAAGCTTCGTTTAATTTGTTTAGATCCCCGTTGCAATACCTGTTTGCAATTTCAATTAATGAATTTGCCAAAACTTCGCTGTTTGAATATGTGGTTCTTAAATCGAAGCAGAATATTTTTCTGGTGCAATCTGTCCATGACCGTTTTAACGGTAGTATATGCTTTTGAGTTTTTTTGAGATAATTTATCGTATACATCTTTAACCGAATTGGTATATATTCCGTCAGCTTCCAATTCCCAAAGACATGATAATATTGCACTTTCCAACATGCCGTGCTTTGATAGCATATATTTTCCTTTCCTTACTATACTGTATAGATTTTGTTATTTCGGGAAGTCAAAATTCATATCCGAAGGCCCGAAACCGTCGCTTATGCCGGTGCCCGTGTTTTTATTTTCATATTTGTAAATATAGACACCGCTGCTTTTTGCAGGCGACTTCTTGGCTTGAGGGGCAATGTTTTTTAAAGTCTGGTCGAATTTGCTTTCATACTTTACCTGAATGTTGCCACTCGGTTTGCAACCTGCAAGCACTACACCCATTAAAACACAAACAAAAATAATTTTATACATCAAAACTCCGAAATTTTGAAAAGTAACCTCGGGATTATATCCCTATTTATTAGATACCACAATTTGGCAGAAAGGTATTTCTATTTTTTCCAGTTCAAATGTTTCTTTAATTATTTTATTAAATTTTCGCTTAATAATCCATTGTCCCTTGGGTTGAGTTTTAATTCTGCATTTAATGCAAAGCGAACTGTCTTTAAATTCATCCAATCCCAGAATTTCAATATCATCAAGTATTTTAGATGCACAATCGGGTTCATTTTTTAATTTTTCAAAGCAATTTTTAATCGTATTAAAGACATGTTCAATATTTTGTTCATAACCGACGTCAAATTCAAAAAATGCGTACGAGTAATTCATTGTATAATTTTTAACCGAATTGATATACCCGCACCTTATAAAATAAACAGCGCCCGTTTCGGCACTCCTTACGGTAATCATGGGAAGAGTTATTTTTTCAACAAAACCGCTCATGCCTTCAATATCAACGTAATCTCCAATTCTGAGCTGTCCTTCAAGAAGAATAATTATGCCCGTAATTACATCTTCGACAAGTTTTTTTGCGCCGAAGCCGACTGCAACCCCTAAAACCCCGGCAGTTGCAAGAAGCGGTCTTATATCAATTCCGAATATATAAAGCATGTTAGCAATATAAATAGCAAAAATAATTGCTTCAAGAGCATGCACGGATATTGTTTTTAAAGTTGCAAACTGCTGTTTGCGCTCTTGGGATTTAAAATTTTCGGAGACTTTAAGATAAAATTTGTTTGCAAAATATCTTAACAGTTTTACACTCAAATATAGTAAAAAAGTACATTTGATAATGTTATAAAAAAACATGATTGTTTTTATATAGTGCGCAGGCAGATTTAAAAAGTTTGCGCCGAGTAATTCTTCCATTTTTTTCTCCCTTTTTATATTTGTTCAGTATAACCCATAACCAAACAAAAATAAACCTAAAGATTTAGTTTAAATTCATCTTTGGATTAATCAGTTTTTTTTATAATCCCGCTAAACTTAAGAAGATAATATAGCGGAGATTATTTTGGCATTCAGATACAAAAATTCAAAAAAAGAATCTTTTGATATTTTAAATAACGACCTTTTGAAAACATCAAAAAGGGATAAGAGCTTTTTTTGCTCGAGAGGCGATGAGTTTATGCTCAAAAACGAGTACAGAAAAGCCGTTAAGGAATATCTCGTATCGCTAATGCTTGATAAAAATAACGTTGTTGCAAATATCGGCGCTTCAAAAGCGTATAAAAACTTAAAAGAATACGATAAAGCAATTAAATATCTTAAAAACGCAAGAGACATATTCAGCTTTGATTCCGAAATATATTATGAACTTGGGCTTAATTATCTGTTGTGCGAAGATAATCTTAATGCTCAAAAGAATTTCATGAGAACGATTAAGCTTCAGCCCGATAATAAAAATGCTCAAATTAAGCTTGCGCTAACTCATGAGCTTTCTGGCGAGGATGATATGGCAATATTGGTTTATAAAACAATGATTGAAAAGTATCCCTGTTTTATTCCCGCATTGAGCGCTCTTGCTGGGTTATATATTGAAAAATCCGATTTTTCAAACGCAATCAGACTTTATAAACAAATAATTTCGCTCAATTGCGAGTATTATCGAGCTTATTTGGGACTTGGAGTTTGCTTTGACAAGTTAAAAAAATATACTAACGCAATAAGATTTTATAAAAAATATATCGCAAATAAACCAAAAAGCCCGACCGCTAAGTCTCTTGTAGGCAGGATTTACCAAATCGGAAAAATTATGCGCGAAAATAAGAACAAAAAAAATTCCAATACGAATTTAAAAATCATTAATTAAATGTATTGCTAATTTTTTTATTTGACAATATTTAAAACAATAAATATACTATATATAGTATTAGTTATATATTACTGAATAGAGGAATTAACTTATGAGAATTAAAAAAGGTTTCACACTTGCGGAAGTTCTTATCGTATTGATGGTTATCGGTGCTATCGCAACAATGACAATTCCGTCATTAATGAAAGGTGTCACTGAGCAACAATGGAAAACTACTTATAAGAAAGCTTACAACGCTTTAGTTAACCTGTGTGCCATGGAACGTGTTACGGGCGCTTTGCCTTCAGCTCCTGATGCTGCAAGCGTTACAAGAATGTTTGACTCTTTGGTAAACTCTTTGTCTATCAAAAACTACTCGGCTGCTACAGTTAAAATTGACAGTAAAGCAGCTCTTACAACTTCGGAATTTAAAGCCGGCGTTAAATATACAGACCCCAACGGCGCAACCGTTACGAAAGGTTCTGCAACAGACCAAATCGACTATTCTACCGCAGGTACTCAATCTCCTTGGATGACTGCTGATGACGGTATTTCTTATGTTGTACTTAAAGGTGCAGGTACATCTTGCGGTACTAAGATGGATATTGATGTTGCAACTAATACCGAAACTGCATCACAACAAGCTTGCGTAATAATAGTTGTCGATGTTAACGGTTTGGCTAAACTTCCTAACATGATTGAACCTCAACAAAGCGGAACTTTAGCGGCTACAACACAACTTACTACATTAACGGGTGATCAATACTACATCTTCGTAGGTAGAGACGGTGCTTCCGCAGGTAGCATGAAAACAACCGTAACAGGTCGTATCGTTGGTGACTTAAAATAGTTGATTTTCAAATTCTATTTAAAAAAGCTCTTAAGTATTTAAGAGCTTTTTTAGTCTGTTTTTTGCAAAATATATACCTGATATGGTAGCTGTAGCTATTGAAAATACTTTTTTGTTATTATCATTGTTTAAGCTTTCAATGTATTTATCGATTTTATCAACCTCAACATAAAATCTTTCAACTATTATTCCCCCGTCTGACATGGGCTCGCTTTTTAAATCTTCAATATTTACTATTGCCGTTATAAAACTTAACGTTTCGCTTGAAAGACCGTTTGATGTAGAACAGTTTGAACATTCAAGAAACATTTTTGAATTTATAAAGCCCGTTTCTTCTCTAAGCTCCTTTTTGGCGCACTCAAGAAGGGTTTCACCTGTTTGAATATCTCCAATTAAACCCGCAGGTGATTCGATTGAAAATAAAGCTTTGTTTTCCGCATAAATCGGAGGTCTTTTTGTTTTTAAAAGTAAAAACTTATATTCATCATCAAATCTGACAATAACAGTCAATACAACAGCGCTGTCATGCTCGTTTGTGTCGTTTGTTCTTCTAACGTAATACCAAGGATTTCCGTTAGGAGATAACTCGGATTTAAATTCAAGAAATTTAGTAGAGGAAATGATTTTTGACATATTTTATCCTTTTAATTTTTTAAATATAGTTAAATCGATTATATAACAAAGATTATAGATAATTTTTAAATAATTTTATAGTCTTTAATTTATGGATACAACAAAACTTAAACTAATCAAAAAAGCAATTGAAAACGATAAAGATGCCGTAATTCAGTTAATAAAATCAGAGCAGAACGCCATTTATACAACTTTATTGTATTTAAAAAAAGATGAAAATGATGCGGCTGATATTATGCAGGATGTGTTAATCAAATTATGCAGAAAGATAAGCGATTTAAAAAATCCGCTTCATTTTAACTCATGGCTAAATCAAATTGTAATTAATTCATATTACGATTATTTAAGAAAAAACAAAAAAAGACAATCGGCAGTAAACCTTGACGATGACAAAGAAAATAAGCTCAAAGAAATAGCGGATTACAGCTCAAATCCGCAAGATAAAATGATTGATTTGGAGCTTGATTATGTTATCAAAAACTCAATTCAAAATTTACCGCTTCACTACAAAATTCCGATTACATTAAGGGAAATACAAGGGCTGAGTTATGATGAAATTTCAAATATTACAAAAACGAGTATTGGAACGGTTAAATCTCGTATTGCAAGAGCTCGCAACCTGATAAAGCAAGATATAACCAAATATGCAAGGAGTTAATATGTTAAGTATTGAAATCATAGATGAAACGGTATCAAAGTATTATGACGACGAAATGAACGAATCGGAGCTTTTAGGCTACGAAGCACGAATTGCTAATTCTAACTATGCAAAAGATTACACGTATCAAAAATGTTTTGAATTTTATAAAATTTCTTCATCAATAAAAAAAACAATGCGTCAAAATGAAAAATACAGCTCTTTATTGTGCGACGAGATTTTAAATAAAAATAAGGATAAGCTATTCTTTAATTTCAATTCCGTTATCTATAAGTGCTTGAATAAAATTTTGCGCCGTTTGACGCTGGATAGCCTGAGGCACAACTCTAAGAAGTTCTATGGTTTTTGAAATTACGGGGTCTTTGTCATACCAACGCATACCGCCGTTAATTTGTTTTGAACGATTGTAAAAAGCATCTATTGTATCTTTGGAAACTTTTTCTTCAATTGTTTCAAGAAAATATTGCGCTTGCTCACGAAGCTCATCCTGATAGTCTTTTAATATATTAATAACCTTAAGCATTAAAGGGTCGAAATCGTACCATCTTTTATATTCCGGCATTTAAAATCCCTCCAAAGTTTTGAGCAACGGGATTAACGGTTACTCTTTTTGCATCAATATTTAAGCCTCTTAATTTTTGAACAAAATTTTCATATCCTCTGTCAATATGGTGCAGTTCAACAATTTCTGTCTCACCTCTCGCCATAGCGCCTGCAACAACCATGGCGGCACCCGCTCTTAAGTCTGTCGACTTAACCTGCGTACCGACAAGAAAATCGACACCTTTAATAATGGCATGTTTTTTGTTGACTATAATATTAGCACCCATTTTCCATAATTCGGGTATATGCATAAATCTGTTTTCATACAAACTTTCGGTTACAACGGATATACCGTCCGCACAACATAAAAGCGCCATGGTAAGCGATTGAAGGTCGGTAGGAAATCCGGGGTACGGCTGAGTTATGAAGTTCATAGGTTTTAAGCGTCCGTTTGACGAGACCTCAAAGGTATTAGGGTCGACAAGTTTAATTTTAGCGCCCATTTCCAAAAGTTTACCGACATATAAGGTTAGATGATTGGGAAATACATTTTTAACTATACCGCTTCCCCCTGAAGCAACAATAACGGACATATACGTGCCGGCTTCAATTCTGTCGGGCAATGTAGTATATTCACATCCTCTTAAATCTTTTTGATTAACACCCGTAACCGTAATTTGGTTAGTGCCCGCACCTTCAATTTTAGCACCCATGGAG
>CANQAW010000037.1 GCA_947589525.1 Candidatus Gastranaerophilales bacterium | reverse complement strand
AAGATAAATTAACAGGCGACGTTGATTTTAACTGCGTCAAAGAAAAAACGAGTTTTATAACTCCCGTCCCCGGGGGGGTTGGGCCTATGACAATTGCTTGTTTAATGGAAAATACTTATAAATTATTTTTAAAACAGAATAATTTAGGAGGTTAAAATTGCAAAATTTTAGAGGCACGTTTATAAATAAAAATCGTGACGGCTGGGTTGAGATAAATTTGGCAAATTTAGAAAATAATGTTTTAAAAATAAAAGATTTTTTAAAAAACAACACAAAAACCCCACCTTCCCTTTTTGCAGTAATTAAAGCCGACGGTTACGGGCACGGTTCCGTTATGTGTGCGCCTGTTTTGTGCGCCTGCGCAGTGGAAGAATTCGGCGTAGCAAGCATTGATGAGGGAATTGAGCTTCGTGAAAATAAAATTGATAAACCCGTGCTTGTTTTAGGCGCAAGCCCTATCTGGGCTTTTGAAAATGCCATAAAATATGATATTGCCGTCTCTATTTTTAATAAAGAACACTTGATTGTAGCCAAACAACTTTATAAAAGATTAAATAAAAAATTAAAAGCTCATATAAAAATTGATACGGGAATGAACAGAATCGGTTTAGACAGCGCCAACTCTTTTGATTTTGTAAAAGAAGCGCTATGCGCCGACTATCTTCAAATAGAAGGTATTTTTACGCATTTTGCGGATGTTGAAAACGAGGATATTTTTAACATTCAAATAGAAAGATATAATAAGGCGGTTTCTCCTTTTGAAGATATTATTAAACAAAGAAAAATTAAAAAACACGTCTTAAATTCAGCGGGGATTTATCTAAAACCGAAATATTGCTTTGATTGCGTCAGAATGGGAATAACAATGTGGGGTTTGACGCCTTTTTGCGATGAAAAAAATAAAATAGACCTAAAACCCGTCATGGGGCTAAAAGCAAGAATTACCAATATTCACACCTTAAAAAAGGGCGAAGGAATATCATACGGCTATACTTATATTGCGCAAAAAGATACAAAAGTTGCAACAATTCCGATTGGTTACGCAGACGGCGTAGACAGAAGATTGTCAGGCAGAATTAGTGCAAGTTTAAATAATAAAGATATAAAACAAATCGGAAGAATTACGATGGACCAGATGATGTTTGATGTAACTGATGTTGATTGCAACATAGGCGATATTGTTGTTTTATTGGGTGAAGAAAATAAAATTGATACAATTGACACTTGGGCAAAAAAACTTGATACAATAAATTATGAACTTACTTGCAGGTTAAAAATGAGACTTCCTCGAATTTATGTCAGATAGGAGGTAAAAATGGAAGCGATTGAAGAAGAAACAAAAAAAACACCGTTATATTCAGAGCATCTTAAACTCGGGGCGAAAATGACGCCTTTCGGGGGCTGGGATATGCCTGTTCAATACGAAGGGATAATTAAAGAACATAATGCAACAAGAAATTATGCAGGGTTGTTTGACGTATCGCACATGGGTGAATTTTATATTAAAGGAAAAGATTCTTTAGAATTTTTGCAAAGCGTTTTGCCTCAAAATCTTGAAAACTTAACTCGGGGTCAGGCGATATATTGTCAGCTTCCCAATCAAAAAGGCGGATTGGTTGATGATTTAATTGTTTATTTTGCAAAAGGAATAATAGAAGATATCGATTATTTAATAGTGGTTAACGCTTCAAGAATTAAAGAAGACTTTGATTTTATGACGTCTCAAGCACAAAACTTTGATGTTGAAGTTATAAATAAAAGCGATGATTTTTCAATGCTTGCTCTTCAAGGGCCTAATTCAAAATATATAATTGAAAAAATGGGAATAGAACAAAACATACAGCCCAAATTTTTCCATTTTATAAATACAAAATTAGACAACACCCCCGTCTTTTTAACAAGAAGCGGATACACAGGTGAAGACGGGTTTGAAATTATTTTTGAAAATAAATACGCTTCTGATTTATGGAATAAAATTTTATCTTATAAAGAATATAAAGTCTCTCCCGTAGGACTTGGCGCAAGAGATACTTTGCGTTTAGAGGCGGGTCTGCCCTTATACGGACATGAATTAAACGAAGAAACAACCCCTCTGGAATCTTCTTTGGGTTATTTTATTCCTAAAGATAAAATTCATAACTATAACGGAAAAGAAGTTATTTTGGCGCAGAAGCTTCATCAAATGCCCTTAAGAAGAAAACTGTTTGCTTTTATAATGCAAGACAGACAAATAGCCAGAAACGGTTATGAAGTATATATAGAAGGCAAAAAAGCGGGAGTTGTGACTTCGGGTGCGCCAAGCCCGACATTAGGCAAAAACATAGGTTTTTGCATGGTTGATTTTAATAACCTTGACGGCGGAACAATTCAAAAGCTTAACAATCCGCAAGAAAGTATTGGCATGATTATACAAATCATGGTAAGAAATAAATTATACAATGCTGAGATTGTAAAAAAACCTTTTGTTCATAAAAATTATATAAAATAGGAGATATATCTAAATGACAATGCCTGATGGAATTTTGTGTTCCAAAACACACGAGTGGATACTGGAAGAAGGAAATAATGCCGTAATCGGTCTTACCCCTTATGCTGTTGAGCAGTTGGGAGACATTGTTTTTATTGAGCTTCCGGAAATCGGTTCTGATTTTTCCAAAGAAGAAGCCTTTGCAACAATTGAATCCGTTAAAGCGGCGAGCGAAATTTATATGCCTGTCGGCGGAAAAGTTGTTGAAGTTAACGATAAATTAACTAATTCACCCGAGTTATTAAACGAAGATGCTTTTGATAACTGGTTAGTTAAGATTGAATGCAATGATTTTTCTCAAGATTCGCAAGGATTATTGGAATATAGCGATTATTTGGATGAAGTTGAATAAAAAGGATAAAAATGTATTATAACGAAGCTTTTAGCAATAAAGACAGGCTTGAAATGCTTAATTCAATCGGTGTTAAATCAGTTGAAGAAATTTTTGACTGCATTCCGAAGAATGCAAGAATGCAGAATTTAAATCTTGATTTTTCGCACGATGAAATTGAGGCGACCAAACAATTAAAAAGCTTATCCTCAATGAATAAAACGGATTATATAAGTTTTTTAGGTGCAGGCGCTAAAAAAAGATACGTCCCTTCTTTAATTAATGATATTGCTTCAAGATTTGAATTTTTATCCTGTTATACTCCTTATCAGGGAGAATTATCTCAGGGGTCTTTAGAGATAATGTATGAATTTCAATCCTTGATAGCAACTTTAACCAATCAGGATGTTTCCAATGCCACTGTTTATGACGGCGCAAGCGCTTGTGCGGAAGCAATTTTAATGGCTTCAAGAATTACGAAAAAAAGAAAAGCTTTCGTATATGACGATATTAACCCTAACTATTTAGAAGTTATTAAAACCTACCTTTGGGCAAATGACATTGAACTTATCACAGGTTCAACCTGCGATGATAACGATTTATGCGCAAAATTATACCAAAGTCCGAATAAATTCGGTGAATTTGCCGAACTTCCGTCAAAAAACAATCAAGAGCTTATTATTTCTTGCGTTGATTTATTTTCTTTAGCGCTTTTCGAGCCTCCAAAATCCGATATCACGGTTGGAGATGTTCAATCTTTTGGCATTGGTTTAAAATTCGGCGGAGCTTACGCAGGTTTTATCGCATGCAGGGATATTTATAAAAGACAGTTGCCGGGGAGAATTTCGGGCAAAACGGTTGATAGAGAAGGAAAAACCGCTTACTGTTTGACGCTTCAAGCTCGTGAACAGCATATAAGGCGCGAAAAAGCGACTTCAAATATCTGTTCAAACCAAGCTTTAATTGCGCTTTGCGCTAATTTATATCTAAGAAAACTCGGTAAAAGCGGATTTTTAAAAGTGGCACAAAAATCCTTCGATAACGCTCATTTGCTAAAAGATAAACTTCAAAATCTCGGTTTTAAAATTCAAAACAAAGATTTCTTTGATGAATTTACGCTTATTGTTGATAACAGCGATAAATTTTTATCTTATATGAAAGAAAATAAAATTCTTGCGGGTATAAAATTTGATAATAATAAAGTTTTAGTTTCAGCAAGCGAATTAAATGACGAAGAAGAAATTGAAAAATATATCAGTTTTGCAAAATTATACGCTCAATCAATGCTTAGTGTAATATAAAAAACGGCACCTTATTTTATACTTTTAAAAGTTAAAATAAGGAGGTTTTTATGTGTAAAACTTATGACGCTGTTTATGAATTAGCTAAACACGCTCAATCAAATATTTTAATTTGTTTTATGGGCGATTGTTGTATTGAAGGGACTCTTTATTCCTGCGAAGAAGAAATGGGTAAACAAAAATGCTACGATGAAGTTATTACCTTAAAAGATGTTAAAATCAAACATCATCATGCAGGTATAAATTTAGAAATGAACCAAAACCACGAAAAGGAATTTGCTTGGTTAAATATTCCTTCAAAACATATTAAAGCTTTTGCATTTAAATGCTGCGAAAAATAAACATATAAAGAAATCAGCTCTTAATTAAGAGCTGATTTTATTTTATTGATATGATGTTATATTTCAATTTCTATTTCAGGATTATCAAAATCCTCAAAATCCTCAATATCTTCTTCTTCATTGCCCGCCTTTATATCATCAGGAATTGTAAAGGAATTTCCTTTGTCGTACATTGGCATTGAAGCTGTCGTTTCGTATGAATTTCCGCCCAAGTCAGGTGCATCATCTCTGCCTGTATCTTCTAAATCGTCGCAATCCTCGTCTGATGAGGAAGAACTTTCGTCGGCTTCGGACGGTTTAGTTTCGGAAGGGACAGGCTCTTCAATAGACGGTTGATTTTCGCTTGGCGTACTTGGCACAGCTTCAGCGGAAGTTGGGGTTATTGAAGGTATTTCGTCTCTTCCCGTATCTTCTAAATCAGGACAGCTTGAGCTTTCTTCCGGTTTAGTTTCAGTCGGTGCGGGTTTGGTTTCTGTTGGTGCGGGCTTAGTTTCTGTCGGAGTCGGCTTGGTTTCAGTCGGAGTCGGAGGATAATCAGGAAAATCATTATCTTCTTCATCATCACTTGAGCTTTCTTCCGGCTTAGTTTCAGTCGGCGTCGGCTTGGTTTCAGACGGAGTTGGTTTAGTTTCTGTCGGTGTAGGTTTAGTTTCAGTCGGCGTCGGTCTTGTTTCAGTCGGTGTGGGTTTGGTTTCAGACGGAGTTGGTTTAGTTTCTGTCGGAGTTGGTCTTGTTTCATACGGAGTTGTCTGTGGCTGCGTTTCCGCTTTTGTTGTTAACGGTTCTATTGTCGGAGCTTGAGTGGGAGCTTGTGTCGGAGCTTGAGTTGGAGCTTGAGTCGGTGTAGGTGTTACGGGTTTATTTACAACAACTTTAGCCGGTGTTTGGCTGACGTAAACAATATTTTCAAGTTGAATTGTATAATTACCTATATCATTATTCCAGAAATCTTTTTCCATATATTCATTTGAAGTTGCGGGAGGATTTACTACCACATTTAGAAGCTCTTTTGGAGTAAATGTTGAATTAGCAAGAATATTATTAAACAATTTCGGATTGGTTTCCGCTAATTGAATTATGGCAGATGCTCCAAGAGCGTTTAATTCATCTTCTTTTGAAGTTCCTTTTGCTTTATCTATTGCTTCTTTTAAAGTTGTTCCGTTATATTCGACAAAATTTAATAAATCGGAAGCTAAAACTTCATCTCTGTTATCATTTAATGCTATTTCTTTAAGTTCGGAATATGCAATTGCCGGTCTTGATACGTGTAAATATGAAAAACTTACATCACGCTGTTCGGTTGCATAAGCTGTAGGATCGGCAATATCTGATTTATATATGAATGATAAAGTTGTGTCAGGAGTTTCTAACTTAACCGATTGTTCAAAATTAGTTCCGAATTTTTCCAAGAATACAAGTTCGTTTGCTATGATATCAATTGCATCATTCATATTTTCGATTTTTTTCAAATCAAACAGCCAATTATTTTTTTCATCTAAAACAATCGCTTTTAATATATTTTGACCTGCATAGCTGTTCAGAATATAATTTCCGTCTTTATCCTTAGGCAATTCTATTCCGTTAACACCGGAATAGTGTTCACCGATACTGTTGGAAACCAATAGTTTCAATTGGTCGAATGTTGCTTTCGGATTATCATTTTTGATTTCCAAGTTATACCATTTAGAAGGAAATCCCGTACTTTGAACAAATCCTACACCTTTAGTTCCGACGTTTGTCAGTGTCGTAATTGAAGGAGTAAGAATTCTTTGATGAGAAAGAGAAGAAACATCTGTCATAAGTATAAGTTCGGGCGGAATGGAATCTGCTTTTGTTTCTTCATCAAAACTGTCATAAGTTACGGATTTACCCGTTCTTTGAAGACGCGGTATGTCTCCCCATGCTCTTTGTTCAAGTCTGTCCAGTTCGTCTTTTACGGTTTGAAATTCTTCATATTGTTCTTCTGTTACATTTTCAAGTTTTTCAATTGGTTGAGTCAAGAAAAAGTAGTCATTATTTTCATAATCAATACCGCCTTTAGCAATATCTCTAATTGCGCTGAGAGCATATAAAGGGATATTTTCTTCAAGATTTAAGTCTTCTTTAAATTCTTCCGCCATTTGAGCGGTTAAATAATTTTCATTTACCAAACCCATAATGGTGCTGTTATTGTCAGCAACTAGCCAAGCTGCCGAATTAATTTCGTTTTTGCTCAATTCGCCGTATGAGTTTTTGATTAATTCTTCAACCGTGTAGCTTTCAAGACCTTCAGGGATTTTTGCATATCTTCCGTCAACTTCAACTTTTTTATTGGCGGGACTATTGGTGGTTAAAACGGTTGCAGAGCTTATATTGTCGCTGTTATAAGATTTAACGTTAGGGATATAATCCAGCTCGTATTGTTTTGTTGTTGCATCATCAAGGGCTATATGGTCAATTAATCTGATATCTTCTTGAGAAACAGTTGTTTTTGCAAGAATATTTGTATAGTCAAAATCTGCCGGTTCAAGGAAAGCTTCATCTATTCGAACCTTATTTGTTATTTGGTTTACGGTATTTTGTGCACTGGTTTCAACAGGTTCTACCACAATTCCTAAAGTTGTTCCTTGCGTATCTGCTTCAGATGTTTCCGCAGTAGCATTTTTGGTTAAGTAGGTTGTTGCAGCTGCACTTGGAGGAACAAGAGCTAATAAAATAAGTCCTAAACGTGCTAAAAGATGATTTTTGCCTTTTTTATTTACTTGATTTTGTTCGTTAACATCTTTAATTTCTCCCGTAAAACTTACAGAATCGCCCATACTTTGTTTCAAAAAAGGACTGTGTTGAAATTTAGATGTTTGTTTGTTTGCATTCCTTTGCATTTCTGTTAAATTAATACGACTTATATTCATAGATTGCTCCTTATTGTTTTTGCATATATAAAAATTGAGAAAAATTATAGTTGCTTTCTACAAAATAAAAACTTTCTCTTTTTTACAATTCTTAATATGTTATCCTCAATTCAAGTCAAGTTTGATTATACCATAAATATTTATTTATTTAGCTCATAAAAGCTATATTTTCTAATTTAATATTAAAATCTGAAATTTCTCTGTATTGCATATCATCGCTTTGTGTATCATCTATGACCTTAATCGGCGTTATGGCTGAATTTAAAAGTTCTTCTTTAGTAAAAGAAGTATTAAGGAAAAGATTGTTTAATATTTCAGGATTGCTTTGTGCAATTTGCACCACCGCACTTGCGCACAGCGCTTCTACGGCTTCTTGTTTTGAAGTTCCTTGAGCGCTGTCAAGTGCTTCTTTTAAAGTATGATTTTGATAATTAACAAAATTCAATAAATCTTTTGCAAGAACTTGTTTTCTGCCTTCATTTTGTGCAATTTTTTGAAGCTCCAAATAAGAAACCTCGCCTTGCGAAACACCAAGATAAGAAGTTAGGACATTTCTTTTAGCTACGGCGTAGTTAAAAGGATTTTTTAGGTTTGATTTATAAATAAAAGATAAAGAAACATCCGGCGTATATATTTTTACGACGGGTTCGTCCCCTCTTGCTCTATAGGAATTTAATTCATAAATTATTGCATCAATTATATCTTGCGCATTATCAACTGTTTTGTTGATAAAAATATTATTGTTTCTTTCATCTAAAAATATTGCTCTTAGTATATTTTCACCTGCGTAACTGTCTAAAATATAGTTACCTTGCTCATCTTGGGGAAGTTCTTTTCCGTTAACGTTTGAATATTGCTTTGCTATTTGATTTTTAATATCCGTTCTTAATTTTTCTTCGTCGTATTCTTTGCTATCGGTAAATTTAATATTTGCAAAATACCACTCGGAAGGAAAGTTCAAACCTTGTATAAAGTTTTCGCCCTGCGAACCTATGTTTTTTAAAACGTTTATTTCAGGTGCCGTAATTAGTCTTGAATAATCGTATGAAATATCCGTATCAAGAATATCTTCACTATTAATTAAACTTAATTCAATGTTTTCATCTGTTTGAAAAGTATCGCTGACTCTTTCTTTAATCCATTTATCGTTAGTTAAAAGCGTTTTAGCAAGGATATTTTTATCATCAGCCGATAAATCTCCATAGTTATCATTAATCAATTGTTCAACGCTGTAACCTTTTTTTGTGTCAGCGTAAATTACATCGTCTTTGTTTAAAGTATTTATGTTTTTTATTTCGGGATTGTTGGTTGAAATAACTGTTGCGCTTGAAATATTATCGCCATCAAATGTTTTTACCATATTTTCGCTTTGCATTTTTGCTTGTGTTTGAAGAGGGTTTTGTATGGAACTTATTGCAATAATTAAAGCGCTTAAAGGTGCAACAACTTGTTTTTTATTAATTTTGGAAGTGAAATAAATTTCGTTTTCATTTTGGATAAAATTCTTATAATTGCGGTTTTTTAATATTTTTGCTTTTGCATAACTATTTTTATAAGGGGATGAAGTAATGGCACTAATTTTCATAGAAATCCTTTCTTGGGGCAATACTCAACACAGAACAAATGACATTAAATTAGGGGACGACGAGGCTCGAACTGCTCGTGCTTGCAAAAATCTAAACTCGCATTCGCTCGTTAATATTTTTTAACAACCACAGCGCATGCAGGCTCACACGCTTCGCAGGCATTAGCAACATACACACGCTCAGGGGTTCGCTTTGCATCGCAACGTTGCTCGTTCTTTCCTTTAAAAAATCAGCTTGCGCCGATTAATTAAATTAGCGGACGACGAGGCTCGAACTCGCAACAACTAGCTTGGAAGGCTAGGACTCTACCAATTGAGTTACGTCCGCACATATTATTTTTTCAATTTTCAATTTTTGCTTTCGTAACTCAATTGGTGGGTTTTTGTGGTCAAGCCACTTTGCTTCGCAACGGGTTACGTCCGCACATATTAGCTTTTCAGTTTTCAATTTTTGCTTCCGTAACTCAAGAACGTGGTTTTGTGGTGTTCTGTAGTTAAGTCACTTTGCTTCGCAATGGGTTACGTTTGCAGATACTTTGAGTTTAATTTAAACATAAAAAAATTGCAACTTTTATATAAATTTATGTTTAAATTCTTTTTCCCCCGTTGCGTAAGGCGCAACAATATTATTTGAACCTTGCAGTTTATATTTATAAATTGTTAATCCTTCTAGTCCCACAGGACCTCTTGCGTGGGTTTTATTTGTTGAAATTCCGACTTCTGCTCCGAAACCGAAGCGAAAACCGTCTGAAAATCTTGTTGAACAATTTGAAAATACACAGGCACTGTCAACTAAATTCATAAATTTTTCAATATTTTCTTGATTATCGGATAAAATCGAATCCGTATGATGAGAAGAATAAGTGTTGATGTGTTCTATTGCGCAATCTATGTTTTCAACAATTTTAAAAGCAAGGATTTTATCACCGTATTCTTTTGAAAAACTATCGGGGTTTTCAATGATTTTAATCCCTGCTTTGGTTAGTTCATTTTTTAAATTATTAATATAAGGATAATTTTTATCTGCAAGAACGGTTTCAACGGAATTGCAAGCGCTTGGATATTGAGTTTTTGAATCGATTATTATATTTTTAACATTTTCAAAATCATTTTCTTTATCGACAAATATATGGCAAATTCCGTCGCTGTGTCCTAAAACGGGGATTTTTGTATTTTCTTTTATAAATTTAACAAGATTATTTCCCCCTCGAGGGATAATTAAATCGATATATTTATCTAAAAGAAGAATTTCTTTAATATCTTCTCTTGAATATAGAAGATTAATAACGTTTTGAGGGAAAGTTTTAATTTCACCTAGAGCATCATTTACAATTTTTGAAAAAATAGTGTTTGTATTTTGGCATTCGACTCCCCCTTTTAAAATTGCGCAGTTGCCCGATTTTATAATTAAACTTGATATTTGAATAAAACAATCGGGTCTTGCTTCAAAAATAACGCCGATTAATCCGATTGGAGCTGAAACCTTTTTTAAAATTAAATTATCATCAAGCTCTTTTTGCCAGATAGTTTGATTAACTGGGTCAGGCAGGGTTTTTAGCTCATTTAAGCCTTTAATTAATGTGTTTAATTTATTATCGTCAAGCTTTAATCTTTCATAATTTGATTTTGTAAGTTTTTCTTCTTCAACAAGTTTTAAAGCTAAAGATAAATCTTTTTGATTTTCGAATAGGATTTCTTTTCTTTTTTCTTCGATTTTTTGAGCTATTTTTTCAAGAGCAAGGTTTTTAGAGTCATTATTTAAATTCATTGTTTTTAAAAATGAATTTTTAGCTTTTTTAACTATATTCAATATTTCGGATTTTTCCATTAAAATCAACCTCTAAATTAAAACAAGATTATCTTTAATTACGACATCATCATCAAACTTGTAACCTAAAATTTCACAGATTTTATCAGAGTGCAAACCTTTTATTTTATCGATATCCGAACTATCGTAACTTGATATTCCGCGCGCAAATTCGTTATTTTTTTCGTCAATTAGAGAAATTATCTCTCCTCTTTTAAATTTTCCTTGTGTTTCAATTATTCCTATTGATAAAAGGCTTTTTTGATTTTTAACTATAGCTTCTTTTGCCCCTTTATTTACTTTTATTTTACCCATGATGTTAGTAGCATAAGCTATCCAGCGTTTTTTATGAGAAAGGTTATCATTAGGATAAAAAGTTGTTCCCGTATCTTCATCAAAAACTTTTTTAATGATATTAGGAGTTTTTCCGTTTACGATTTTAACGTATACTCCCGAAGTTGTTGCAACTTTTGCTGATGTAAGCTTGGTAATCATTCCGCCTCTGCCCCCTTGGGAAGCTCCAGTTGCAAGTTTTTCAATTTTTGGAGTGACTTTTTTAACTTTTTTAATTAATTTTGCATCATTATAAATTTTCGGGTTTTTATCAAATAATCCTTCTATATCAGAAACTAAAACCAGCATATCGGCATCTAACTTTGAAGCAACGATTGAAGATAATTTATCGTTATCGGAAAAACAGGCATGTTCCAGTTCAGAGGGTGAAACTGCGTCATTTTGATTAATTATCGGAATAACTTTATTTTCAAGAAGTTTATTCAGGGTCAATCTTAAAGATAAATATTTTTTTCTGTTTGAAAAATCTTCTTCCGTTAGAAGAATTTGAGCTGTTTTAATTGAATATTTTTCAAAACCGTCCTGCCAAATACCCATCAACATTGGCTGACCCACGCTTGCGCAGGCTTGTTTTAAGGTGGTTGAAGTGTTCGGGTCAAGGTTTAATTTTTTAGCTCCTAACCCGACAGCGCCCGATGTTACAATTAAAATTTCCTTTCCTTCTTTATAAAGATAGCTGATA
>CANQAW010000036.1 GCA_947589525.1 Candidatus Gastranaerophilales bacterium | reverse complement strand
TTAAACCTCTGTTAAAATCCGCAACGGCATCATTTGGAATTACGGCGCTAAACGAACTTCAAGAAATTCATAACGGCAAATCTCTTGTAGAAGACGGTGAGTTTGCTCTTGAAGTTATGAGATATATCAACAAAAAAGTGGCTGAATTCAAAGAAAAAGACGGAAACTTATACGCATTATACGGAACACCCGCTGAAAACTTGTGCGGATTACAAGTTAAACAATTCAGAAAAAAATACGGAATTGTCGGTAATGTCTCTGATAAACCTTATGTATCAAATTCTTTCCACTGCCACGTTTCGGAACAAATAAGCCCGATTGAAAAACAAGATAAAGAAGGCAGATTTTGGGATTTAATGAACGGCGGAAAAATCCAATACGTAAGATATCCTATTTCTTATAACACAAAAGCCGTTGAAACTCTTATCAAACGTGCAATGAAAATGGGATTTTACGAAGGCGTTAATATGTCTTTATCTTATTGCGATGATTGCGGTTATCAACAACTCGATATGGACGTTTGCCCTAAGTGCGGTTCTAAGAATTTAACCAAAATCGACAGAATGAACGGTTATCTGGCTTATTCTCGAGTTAAAGGCGATTCTCGTCTTGCTGACCATAAAATGGAAGAAATTAAAGACAGAGTCTCAATGTAAAA
Source organism: Candidatus Gastranaerophilales bacterium (assembly GCA_947589525.1). Taxonomy (GTDB): domain Bacteria; phylum Cyanobacteriota; class Vampirovibrionia; order Gastranaerophilales; family Gastranaerophilaceae; genus RUG14156. The sequence goes on along the minus strand of CANQAW010000036.1, from coordinate 11,331 downwards.
GGCGCAAGCCGGTGCGATAACGAGCTTTCGTTGAGAAAGCGAGTTAAGCACTACGGAAGGCGCAAGCCAGAGTGGAGCGAGCTTGCGGTCAGCAAGCAAGCGAAACTGTTGATAGGCGACGTGGAAATCTTTGATTTCCTCAGGAGCAAAAAAGGCGTAAGCCGGTGCGATAACGAGCTTTCGTTGAGAAAGCGAGTTAAGCACTACGGAAAGCGATAGCCAGAGTGGAACGAGCTTGCGGTCAGCAAGCAAGCGAAACTGTTGAAAACCGCCGTACCCAAGAACATTTCAAACACTGAGCACACTAAGTGTCAGGCATAAGATAGTTGAGATAAACAAAGAGAGAAAAAATGAACTACCACAACATCACCAAAGACGATATGTTAAACGGAGAAGGACTTAGAGTTGTTCTCTGGACGGCAGGCTGTACTCATTGCTGCGACGGTTGTCAAAATCCTCAAACATGGGACGTTGCAGGAGGTTTGGAATTTGACAAAAATGCCGAAAATGAGCTTTTTGAAGCTTTAAATCAAGACCATATCTCGGGAATTACATTCTCGGGAGGCGACCCTCTGCATCCTTTTAATCGGGATGAAGTCATAAGGTTAGCTAAAAAGGCAAAAGAAATGCTTCCTTCTAAAAATGTTTGGTTGTATACGGGTTTTTTATGGGAAGATGTTAAAGACTGCGTTGATTTAACAAATATTGATGTATTGGTTGACGGCGAATTTCAAAAAGAATTAAATGATAACAACCTTCACTGGGTCGGAAGTTCTAATCAAAGAATAATAGATGTTCAAAAAAGTTTAAAAGAAAATAAAGTTATCGAATACTGCAAACCCTAAGACATTTAAAATTTAATCAAACTAAAAAGGGCGCAAGATTAAAAAACTAAAAAGCTCTCATCAAACGGCAGAGTTTTTTAGTTATATAATATTTTCGTGGATAAAGAAATTGAAATCTATAAAACGCAGGACGGTTCTTTAGGTCTTTATAACAAAAGACTTAAAGAAGTTTATCACAGCAAATTCGGAGCTAAAAAAGAAGCTTTTGAAAAATTTGTCGAGCCTTGTTTTATTTTACCTTCAAAACCTCTTGATATTTTAGATATCTGCTACGGCATAGGTTACAATACAAAAACAGCTCTTTTATATTTAAAAAACATTAACTCAATTGACTGCGTTGAAACAAATCCCGCACTTGTACGGCAATCATTTTGTTTTGATTTTGATGAAAAAATTAATAAAACAATTGAAAATAACTTTAAAAACGAAAATTTTATTCATTTTTTTATTGAAGATATAAGAAAAATGATTAAAAAAACAAACAAAAAATATGACATTATTTTTCATGACGGTTTTGCGCCCTACAAACAGCCGAGCGTATGGAGTGAAGATTTAATTAAAGAAATATCGAAAAAAATGAAGCCCGATGCGCTATATTTAACCTACAATCATTCAAAACCCGTTTTAAATGCGCTTAAAGGCGCAAATTTATATATCGGCAAAACTTTAAAAAACTCTAAAACAATAGGGACAGTTGCTTCTTTTAATAAAGAATTAATTATAAACCCTTTAGATAATTTTGATATTGAAACTTTAAACACAAAATCCGCAATTACATATAAAGACAAAAATTTAAACTTAAAAGACGAAGAAATTCTTAAAAATCGTCAAAAAGAAGTTAACAATTCGACACTTGTAAGTTTGAGTCATATAATAAAGAAAAGAATAAAGGAGAATACATGAAAAAAATATTTGTTTTAGCATTGTTTTTATTTAATACGCTAAATTTTAACGCTTTTGCGCTTGATTATGCTTCTTATTGCTCTTCAAATTATCCTGAAGTCATAAAACCCGATTTTAAAGGCAATTTAGTTTCATTTACGGGATTAAATTTTTTGTCGAGAAAAATTGCTCAAAGAGAAATTGCAAAAACTCTGAAAGAAGCAACAAACACTAAGTTTAAAGTAAAGATGGATAATTTCAGAGGAGTTGCTCTGACGGACGGTATATTTAAAAACCTTGAATTCACAGGCAAAAATATAACATACGAAGATATGACAATATCAAATTTAAGCGCAAAAACTATATGTCCGTATAATTATATAACTTTAGAGGATGATAAAATAGTTTTCAAAGAAAATATGGTTTTATCTTATAACCTTGACATATCGGAACAGGATTTAAACAAAGCACTTGAAAGCGCAAGCTTCACAAGCGCAATAGAAAAAATAAACAAAGGAAAATTTTTATCATCAATATTAAAAATAAACAAACCTCAGGCAAAACTTGAAGAAGGAAAGATATCACTGCAATATACAATAGTTCCGACACTGCAAAACAACAACCTTTTTGCTTTTGCAAAAAATTCTCTAAAGCCTGTTGATATTAACCTTAAAACGGGGCTTGAGGTCAAAGACAACAAAATTGAACTTTGCAATTTAGACATAAATTCTCAAAAACTTGACCCTTCTTATTTATTGCCCTTTGTAAATATGTTCAATCCCATGAACAAAAAAATTAAAATTGATAAGGACAACACGGGCGACTTAAAAATAGACGAAGTAAAAATTTCATCTTCAAAAATTACCATAAAAGGCGCAATCATAGTTCCGAGCAAAGCTGAATAAATGACAGTTAAATTTATAAAAGCAGATACCAGAAAACCTACAACTTTAACTTGTTTAAGCGAAATTATACAACAATCAATTAAAGAATTATCGCAAATTCGCTCGCAGAGTGAAATTTGCGATTTTTTATCCGTATTCGGCACTGAAGCTTCGCTCAAGGAAAGAATACAAGAGGGAGAAGCAATTTTTTTTATAATACAAAATGAAAGCAAAAATATAGGCTATATTGAATTGAAAGACAATAACAGCGAAATTCTTGTTCAAAACTTTCACATTCTGAAACAATACAGAAATCTTGAAATATACAGGCAAGCTTTCAATAATTTGTTAAAAATAAAAAATAAAATAAGGCTTTCAATATTTCAAATATTTGACCATGACCTTAAAAATCTCAAAAAAATAGGTTTTGAAAATGTTTGCTTTGAGGTTACATATATCGGAAGCGACATATATTTAAACAAGGAAATTTTAGAATATAAAAAAAATCCTCTATAAACTTAGAGGATTGAATCTTTTTTTGCTTGATTCTCGTGTTGAAGGTTAGTGCGTGTATGAAATTAAGTAGTGTGTGATTGTTATTTATGGCTTTGTGTGTTACTTTTTATATCTTACATATATATAAAGTATATCTTTAATTAAAAATTGCTTTTTGTGTTTTCTTTTGTTACAAAACTTAATAATTTACATAAAAAAAGACCGCCATCGATAAGATAAGCGGTCTTTTTAAAAACTTTTGTTTTAGTTTACTTTCTGCCTTTAACCAATTCTTTGAATTTTTTGCCGGCTGTGAAAGCAGGAACTGTTTTAGCGGCAATTTTGATTTCTTTTCCTGTTTGAGGATTTCTGCCGACTCTTGCAGCTCTTTTTCTTGCTTCAAAAGTACCAAAGCCGACTAAAGTAACTTTTTTGCCTTTAGAAACTGTTTTTTGTACTGTTTCAATGATAGCACCGATGATTTCAGCAGTATTTTTTTGAGATTGTTTAGTGTGTGTAGCAACTGCTTTTACTAATTCTTCTTTGTTCATATCTAACTCCTATTTAGTAACAACTATTTATTATACACATTTCTTTAGGTTTTGCAAGTATTTTACAGCCTAAATTATTTTTTTTCCCAATGATGATAAACTAACAGACCCAATAAGCTTATGCATAACCCCGGTATTGTATATAAAGGCTTGAAAAAAGTCAAAAGAATAATTAACACGGTCGTTATAATTGTAAAAACAACAGGGACAAAATCGGGCACTCTAAAAACATTTTCAACATCAGGGTATAGTTTTCTCATTTTAAATATCCCGAAAATAGTTAACGCATAAAATATCATTGCGCTATATATAACATAATCCAGCAGTTGCGTATAATTTCCCCATAAAATTAAAATGCAAATCCAAAAACCCTGAAGCCACAGCGAATTTTGAGGAACTTTTGTTTTTCTGTCAATGTATGCAAGAGAGCGAAAGAATACCCTGTCTTTTGCCATTTTGTAATAAACTCTTGAACCCGTTAAAATCATTCCGTTTGCACAGCCGAAAGCTGAAATAATCAAAATAAGCGCAATTACAAACAAAGCTTTTGAGTTAAATATTGTTTGAATTAACTGCGCAACAACTATATCCTCAGGGCTTGCTTTAATTAGTGCCAAAGGAAGCGAGGTTAAATAAATAATATTCAAAAGAAAATACAGCAAAATTACAAGAGAAGTCCCTATAACCAATGCCTTTTTAATGTTTTTTTCGGGTTTTTTAATTTCCGAAGTTATAAAGGTAACATTATTCCATGTTATTGAAGCAAATAACGCCCCGACCAAGCTTAAAGAAATAATTTTAATTGTTTCAAAATTAAAAGGTATTTGATTGTTTAAAGGAGAAAAATTATCAAAAGTAATATTTAAATTAAACCCGAAAAATATTCCTATAATTATTATTGCAACAATTGAAATTACTTTTGTTATTGTAAAAATATTTTGGGTAACAATCCCTGCTTTAATTCCTCGTGAGTTAATAAAAGTAATAAATAAAACAAAGAAAATCGCAAGAAGCTGTTGATAAGAAAATGTATAATTCCCTAAAGAAAAAATAATATTAGAGCTTGAAAAAAAAGGTATAATCAACCCCGTAAATTTAGCTAATGCTATATTCACGGCGCCAAGCGTTCCTGTCTGAATAACCAGAAACAAAGTCCAGCCGTATATAAAAGCAAGCTTTTTAGAATATATTTTTTTAAGATAGATATATTGTCCACCTTCTGTCGGGATTGTTGAAGATAATTCGCCGTAGCTTAATGCGCCCAGCATTGTTATAAACCCCGCCAAAAGCCAAATTATAATTGATAAAACGGCACTGTTTGTATCTCGGGCAATTACGGCAGGCACAATAAAAATCCCGCTTCCAATCATAGAGCCTGCGACAACAGATATTGCATCTTTAAGGGAAAGAGTTCTTTTAAGTTCAGACATAGAAAAATTATATCATAAATAAAACTTCAATTTATTAATGTTCTTGCAAAATCAAGGGATTTTTCGTTTATGTCTCCTCCTGCCATCTGCGCAAGAGCCTGAAGCCTTTTTTCATCATTTAAGCTTTGAACTTTTATTTCCGTTTGTTTGTTCTGCTCTTTTGATATCCAAATAAAATTATCTGCGCAAGCGCATATTATAGGCTGGTGAGTAATTGAAATTACTTGAGCATTTTTTGAAAGCTCAACTATTGCACATTTAACGGCACTTGAAGCAACTCCCGAAATACCCGTATCAATTTCATCAAATACCACGGTCGCAACTTTATCAACAAGCGCAAAAACACATTTCAGCGCAAGCATAACTCTTGAAATTTCCCCGCCTGAAGCAGTTTGAGCCAAAGGAGAAAGTGATTTTACTTTATTTGCCGCAATTAAAAATTCAACCTTGTCTTTTCCTTTTTCGTCATAATCTGTTTCGGAAATATCAATTATAAAATTCGCTTCTTTTAATTCAAGATTTTTTAACTTTTCTTCAACCAGAGCCGATAATTCTATGGCATTTTCCTGTCTGTACGAATGAATGGTTGTTGACAGCAGTTTAAGCGCTTCTTTTAAGGAGTTTAATTTTTCTTCAAGGTCGTCAAAATTATTATCTCCCGAAGTTAATTCTTGAAGTTTTTTATCAATATTTTCACGCTCTATATCAAGTTCGGCTCCGTATTTTCGTTTCAACTGTTGAATTAAAGCAAGCCTTTCGTTTAATTCATCAAGTTTTTGAGGGTCGCAATCAATATTTGAAGAATAGTTTCTTAAATCGTTAGCGCAGTCTTTTAAATTTTCAAAAATATCAAAAATTATACTGTGTTGAGCTTCAAGAGATTTATCAATTTGAGATAAATTTGACAATTCGTATTTGATTTTAGACAGCGCTTCAACAATAGACTGATTATCTCCGCAAAGAGCATAATAAGCGCTATAAGCTCCCTCTTTAAGATTTTGCGCATTGGATAAAATTTCAATCTGTTCTTTAATTTCTTCTTCTTCGTTTTGTTTAACTTGGGCGTCATCGAGTTCTTTTAATTGAAATTTTAAAAATTCAATTTCTTTTTGATTGTTTTCAAGATTATTTTTCAAAAATTCAAATTTTTTGCTTGCTTCTTTAAAATCCAAAAAAGTATCTTTGTAATTTTTTAAAAGCTCTTTATATTCAGAGTGTTTTTTACAGATATAATCATCTAAAAGATTAATATGATTTTTGGATTGCATATAAGAATAGGTTTGATGTTGAGAGTGAATATCAACAAGCTTTTCTCTAAGCTCTTTAATTTCTTCAAGTGATGACAGCGCCCCGTTTAAGCGAAATTTAGAGCTTGTTGAAATTTCTCTTGAAATAGTTGTTTCAATATTTTCATTTTCAAAAACGGCTTCAATTGTACAAGGGATTGAACTGTCTAAAACTATATTTTTATCAAACTTAGCACCAAGCACTATATCAAGCGCTTTTATTATAATACTTTTGCCTGCGCCCGTTTCTCCGCATAAAACATTAAAACCTTTTGTAAAATCAAGGTTTAGTTCTTTAATAAGTATAAAATTTTTAATAAACAGAGATTTTAACATTTTATTTTTTTCGATTAGGTAATGACCAGTTAAGTTTTTCTTTTAAAATATCATAGAATTTATCTTTTTGCTTATTTAAAATTAAAAGTTTTGCGCAATTTTCGCCTCTTTCAATTTCTATTTCGTTATTTTCTTCTATATCAACCTGCCCGTCAAAAGAAACATTTAATTTTTGATTTTTTTCAAGAGTTTTTATTTTGATTTTTTCTTTAACGGGAACAATTAAAGGTCTTGTGTTTAAAGTGTGAGGGCAGATTGGAATAATTAAAAAACAATCAACCAAAGGATTAATTATAGGGCCTCCTGCGGATAGAGAATAAGCGGTTGAGCCCGTCGGAGTTGAAACTATAAGCCCGTCTGCTATATAAGAACAAACTTCTTTATTATTAATGTATAAAACAAAATCCGAACTTCTTGCGTAATTATCCCCTTTTATGACTATATCATTGAGCGCTGTATAATTATTGTGTTTTAACATTAATCTGTTTTCAATTTTATAGTCCTGTTTGGTTAATTTATCTAAAACAAAATCAATTTCTTCAATTCTTGCCTGCGTTAAATAACCTAAATGCCCGACATTAAAGCCTAAAATCGGAACTTGATATTTTGAATAAAATCTTCCCGCTTTTAAAAATGTTCCGTCTCCCCCTACTATTATTGCCAAATCGACATTTTCTTTAAGATTGTCTATTGAAAATATTTGTGAATTTATAATCTTTGAATTTAGGCAAAGAGCAACATCTTTTGAAGAGTCAATTTGGGAGTTATATATTATTGCAATTTTTTTAAAAGACTTGTGCATAGTGTTATTTTACCAAAAAATTTCCTTTTTGGTTCAAAATTTTGAAAGTTTAATTGCTAAATTTATGGCGCAAATTTGACCTTGAGGGTTTGCGATGTTTTTCCCCGCAATATCATAAGCAGTACCTGAAGAAGCCGATGTTCTTATTATATCAAGCCCGATTGTGGTATTAACAGCACTATCAAAAGCTAATGCCTTAATCGGGCATAAACCTTGGTCATGATAGCAAGCAGCTATAGCGTCATAAGATAATTTTTCTTTATTTAAAAATTCTCTCCCGATACGTGCAAATAACCCGTCTGCGCTAAGAGGCGCAGTTATATTTATATTTTTATTTTTTAAAATTTCAACGCTCGGGTCTAAAATATCAATTTCTTCCCTTCCTAAAATCCCTTTTTCTCCAGCATGCGGATTAAGAGCACAAAGAGCAATTTTAGGAGATTTAAGGTTATATTTTTCAACTAAAAAATTATTTAAAATTTCTATTTTTTCAATAACTTCTTCTTTTGTTAATTTAATTTTATTTAAAGCGCAATGGCGTGTTAATAACATAACTTTTAAATCCTGCGCAATAAATAACATCTGCGCTTTTTGTTTATCATGCGAAAGCAGATTTTCTAAAACCTCTGTCTGCCCTTCAAAATGATATCCCGATTGATTTAGAACATATTTTGAAACGGGAGAAGTCACAATAGCGCCGATTTTATTTTCTTTAGCCAATTCACAGACTTTTTTTAAAGATTGATAGCAAAAATCTCCGTTGTCAGACTCTTTTATTTCAATCGTATCAAATTTATTATCTATTTTTTCTCCGACAATTAAAATGTCGTCTTTTGATAAATTTAAAATATCAAGAGCCTTCTTGGAGATTTCTTTTCCTATTCCTTTTTTGTCTCCGGTTGTGAGCGCAATTTTATATTTTTTCAATTTTAACTTTCTGTTTTTAATTTTTCAAAGTAATTCAAAACTTCGTTTAGAGTATCGCTTGTACCAAAATTTCCCGATTTTGTAACTATAATTTGCCCGTTAGCATCCACACATAAAGGAATTGCAGGCATTATAGATTCAATTATTTCAAGGTATGCGCTCTTTATTTTTAAAGCGCATTTATAAGAGGTCTCACCGCCTATTGTTGTCAGAATAAATTTTGATTTTAAATTAATTTCAAACAATAAATCGGCAAGATAATCGGTTATTCTATCCGAAATTTCATCTTTTGCAATACCGGCATCAATTAATAATTCCTGTCCTTTTTCGCTTATTATTTCGGTATTTAAATAAGAACTGTGAACAACAACGTTAATTTTTGAATTTAATTTTTGAGAAATATTATCTGTTAAAGTATCGTTAATTCCTTCAATAATGTCGCTTAAAGACAAATCAACAAAGAAAATATCTTCTCTTTCCTTTAATTTTCCTATTTGACTTAAGGTCAATTGCGTAGCAGAACCCGACACAACAAGCGTTGCAAGATTTGGAAGCTGTTTTATATGTTCGTTTATTTTATCCGTATCATTAATTTTATTTATGGCGTTTGCAAGCCCTGCGCTTCCTACGGGCAAAATATCAAAAGAGCTTTTATTTATCGCAAGGGCGATTTGTTCCAAATCGGTATTTGATACGGCATCCATTACAATAAGCTTTTTACCTTTTTGAACAAGCTCTTTTAATTTTAAAATTATCGGCCCTGCCCCTTTTGATATGGTTCTGAAATCAATAACACCGATTAAACTGTCAAAAGCGGGATTTAAATCTTTTTTTATAATATCGGGAATATAACTTTCGCAAATCGGCGCTTTTGGGTCAAGCGCACATTGAGTTCGCTCTATCGGAACTCCGTCCAAAAGCTGATAAGCCCCTATTGTGGTTCGTTTTTCCTCGCAATAAGCAGGGGCAATAAGTGCTATTTCTTTTTTTACGGCTTCCAAAAGCGCAACCGTTTCAACCCCTGTATTTCCTCTTAAGGTGGAATCAATTTTTTTATAGACTTTATCAAAACTCAATTTATTTTCAAGCTTTTCGCAGATACGGATAATTCTATCTACGGCAGTTTCTTTATCTGCGTTTCTTGATTCTGTTGTAACAGACCAAACATCAATGTTATCCATTGATGAAAAATCCTGATTAAAGTCTATTATTATTCTTGCGCTGTAACCTTGATTAAAAAACTGAAGCGCAGTATCGTTTGCACCCGTTAAATCATCAGCTATTATAATTGTCGGTTCTGTTAATGTCATAATTTTATTGAACTGTACTTTGAGTATCTTTTTTAGCCCCTACAAAGCCGTAATCCGTAGCATTAATTAAATATCTTTCAACGTTTTCACCGTCAGGTGTCTGCCATTTTGAAACCATTATTCTGCCTTCAATTGAAACCATTGCACCCTTTTTTATCCATTCTGCGGCAGATTCCGCTTTTTTATCCCACAGTTGAATGTTAAACCAGTCGGCTTCTCTTTGCTTGGTTTTAGCATTCCAGCGGTCAACTGCGATTGAAAAAGTTGTTTTGCTTTTTCCGCTTTCAAAATATTTAATTTCCGGATCTGCCCCAACCCTGCCTACTAAAATGACGCTGTTCATTTATATAATACCTTCCCTTGAAATAATTAATTGTATTATATTGCGCAAAAATATTTTTTGCAAATTTAAAAAAATGTTTGTGGTAAGATAAGACTATGGAAATAAACACTATAGAAGAATTAAAACAACTTTTAACAAATTTAAATTTAAGATTTAAAGATATAGAAAGCTGTCTTTGACATAAATAAACTCAATTTAAGAAATGAAGAAATAGAAAAAGAGCTGAAAAAAGAAGATATTTGGTCAAAAACGGAAATTTCTTCCAAGCTTTTAAAAGAACAAAAAGAAATAAAAACAAAAATCGAAAAAATAAATCATTGGCGCAATATTGTTGAAGATTCCAAAGTAGCGCTTGAGCTTGAAGATGAAAATCTCATTTTGGAAGCCAAAGATAATTTAAAAAAATTAGAAAAAGAATTTGATAAATTCAACTTGGAAAATCTTTTATCGGGTGAATTTGATGAAAACGACGCTATTTTAACAATAACCGCAGGTGCGGGAGGAACTGACGCACAGGATTGGGCGGATATATTGCTTAGAATGTATATGCGCTGGGCGCAATTAAAAGGTTATGAAACCGAGCTTTTAGATAAATCGCAAGGTGATGAAGCGGGAATAAAATCGGCAACAATCAAAGTTTCCGGACTTTACGCCTACGGCTATTCAAAATGCGAAAAAGGAGTTCACAGACTGGTTAGAATTTCACCGTATAATGCTAACGGAAAAAGGCAAACGAGCTTTGCTTCTTTGGAAGTTTCGCCTTTAATTGAAAATTTTGAAGAAAAAATAGAAATCCGCTCCGAAGATATCGAAGTGGATACAATGCGCTCAGGCGGTGCAGGAGGACAAAACGTCAACAAAGTCGAAACGGCGGTTCGTATAAAACACATTCCGACGGGAATTGTTGTTAAATGCCAGCAGCAGCGTTCTCAACTGCAAAACAGGCAAACTGCGCTTGAAATGCTTGCTTCAAAGTTAATAGCTCTAAAACAAGCGGAATTTGAGAAAAAAATGGGACAGATAAAAGGGGATGTAATGGACGTTAATTTCGGCTCTCAAATAAGAAGTTACGTTTTTCACCCTTATAAGCTCGTAAAAGACCACAGAACAAATTATGAAACTTCCAATATAGAAGCTGTTTTAAACGGCGAAATTGACGGGTTTATTGAAAGCTATTTAACAAAAATTTCTGCGCAATAAATTTCTTTCTTTTGTTTTAAAAGGATATGAAAGTTGCCTT
>CANQAW010000035.1 GCA_947589525.1 Candidatus Gastranaerophilales bacterium | reverse complement strand
CTTGAAGATTATATTCAAGATTCAATTCAATGTGCGCCGAGCGAAAAAATTGAAAAAATTGATTTTAAAAAAGATATAAATAAAGCTCTTTCTATTTTAACCTCAAGAGAAAGATTTATAATTTTAAACCGTTTCGGTCTTGAAGACAGAAAAACAAAAACCCTTGAAGAATTGGGTAATATTTTGGGTTTTTCAAAAGAAAGAATAAGACAGATTGAGCAAGAAGCGGTTAAAAAGCTTAAAAAATCTCCGCAGACTCAATATTTAAAAGAATATTTATCTCAATAAAAAGTATATTATTTTTTATATTTAACTTTGTTATAATAATTTTAATGAGCGAGAATTTAATTGAAATAAAAAATCTTAAAAAAATATATACGGATGAGAGTTCTTTTTTAACAATCAAAAAAGAACCTCATCTTGTTTTAAATAACATAAATTTAAACATCAAAAAAGGCGAGATAGTTTCTCTGGCAGGCGAATCAGGGTGCGGAAAAACAACATTAGCCAATTGCATTTTAAAAGTAATTGAGCCAAACTCGGGCGAGATTTTATTCAACGGAGAAAATATTTTAAATTTTAACAAAAAACAAACTTTCGACTACAGAAAAAAAATCCAGATGATTTTTCAAAATCCTTATTCAAGCTTAAATCCCAAAATGAAAATTAAAGAAACTTTATTAGAACCCCTTCAAATTCATAAAATTTTTAAATCCAAAAAAGAAAATCTTGCACGAGTTTATGAAATAATTGATTTGGTAAAAATCAGCAAAGATGATTTAAAAAAATATCCGCATGAATTTTCGGGAGGTCAAAGACAAAGAATTGCAATTGCCCGTGCATTAATTTTAAAACCCGATTTTATAGTGGCGGATGAACCCGTTAGTGCGCTTGATGTAAGTATTTGCGCAAATATAATAAACTTATTGCTGGACTTAAAAGAAAAGTTAAATTTAACAATGTTATTTATTTCTCACGACTTAAATCTTCTTCGTTATTTAAGCGATAAAATTGCAATAATGAATAAAGGCGAAATTGTTGAATTTGGCGATTGCGAAGAAATTTTTAATAACCCCAAAGATGACTATACAAAATTTCTTTTAGGTTCAATAAGAACAATTAAAACTGATTTTTAGCCTAATTTTAAAACCGCACTGTGGCGATTTTTGGTTTTGTTTTCTTTTCTGTAAGAAAAAAATTTATCATTATCGCAAATAGTACAATAAGGGCAAATATCAAACTTTTTAACCCCGATATCTTCCAGCTGTCTTTTATTTATTCCTTTTAAATCGGCAAAGTTATCTTTAAATAATCCTTTTGTATCTTTAATTGTATTTTTAAGCTTGGAAATTGCTTCAGATGATGTTTCAAAACATTCAAAACCAATACAAGGACCAATAAGCGCAATTATATCTTCAGGATTTGTTTTATAAATTTCTTTCATCTTTAAAACGGTTTTAGGGGCAATCTGCTGTGCTGTTCCTCTCCAGCCCGCATGCGCTATTGCGCCTGTTTTATTTTTTTCATCATACAAAATAATCGGAGTGCAGTCGGCAAAATTAAGATAAATTGCAAAATCTTTTTTATCTAAAATAAGTGCGTCGCAATCGGGATAATCTTTTTTATTTTCAACGACCGTTTCTATATTTGCGCTGTGAATTTGAGAGGGTTTTATTAAATTATCGGGGTTTATTTTTAAATACTTTGAAACAAGTTCGATATTATCTTTAACGATAAGTTCTCTTGAGGTAAAAAAATGCTCGGTTTTCAGCAAATCGCTGTAATAAACCGTTTTATCATTTATTTTTTTAGTTTTAAACATTAACTTTCCGAATTTATTAAAAATATTGTTTTATTTAATCTTATCAGCAATTTTTGTTTTTCGCCATCAATATTATTTTGCGAATATTTTCCCTGACTTGTGGGAATGTATCTTGCGTAATAGTTGGAATCATATAAAAGATTTCCCAGAACTTTAGAGTGGTAATTGGTTGATAAAACGGATTTATAACTTTCTTTTAAAGAATCCGAACTGTTTTTGTATTTTTCTTCAAAATTTTTAACTTGCAAATCAATCATATTGACACATGCATTAAATCTTTGAATAGAGCCTTGTTCTTCAATGCATTTTTTTAAATTTGAAAATGCGTACTTTGTTTTTTGCAAATCTTTTATATATTCGCTTGTTGTATCTTTTGTTTTTAAAATATTATCTATAAAAAGCGCATCATCTACAGGCGCTTGCTTTAACTTTTCTTTGTTAATTTCATTTTCAAGTTCTTCTATGGTCGGAATTTTGTATTCATCTTCGGAAGTAGTGAAATTAGTGCTTTTTTTGTAGTTAAAATCTTTTGATATTTCGGGAAGTTCTCCGTAATATCCGTTTTGAGACTCTGCGGGCTGTTTTTTCTTTTTTTTAAAAAGTTTTTTAAAGAAACCTTCTTTTTTTTCTTTCGGTTCTTCTTTTATTTGTTTTTGAACTTTATTTTCTTCAACTTTAGGAGTTTCAATGTTTTGGTGTTTTTGTTTTTCAATTTCATCCAGCCTTTTTTGAAGCGCTTCGTAATTTTCTTGAATTTTGCTTTCAAGCTCTCCAAAGCCTTGATTTTCACTATTCTGCATAGTATTTACATTAAAGTCGCTGTCAAGAAAAAAGTCTTCTCCCGCACAAATAAGATTTGCCGAGAAGAAAACAAAAACCATTAAATTGAGGTAAAATATTTTTTTCATAAATATTAATCCAGAAGCGACATAGCGCTTTCTAAGAGTTTTTTATACGTGGACATTACTTTATCCGATACATTCATTTGAATGTTGGCTTCTTTCCAATATACGGAGTTAGCTTTAAAGTCAATATTTGACAGTTCGATTGACCCGCTTTGAATTTCCCCTCTTCCTATGACGGGTTTTCCGCTGTAGGGAGTTTCCAGAAATTGTCCCTGTTTAAATTCAAAAAGCTCTTGGGGGTTATGAAAGTTCATTATTGCAATTTTAAATAACGGCGTAGATTCTCTGCCTCCGCTTGTTTTTCCGTAGAAAACGCCGTCTGATTTAATTTCAAATTCGTCATATTTTCCCAAATATTTTCCGTTATCAGGGTCAATCCATAATTTTATTTCGGTTGTCGGAATGCTTAAAGCTCCGCCTTGCGCAATTGTTTCTTCAAAAGCTCCGTTTGTAAGAGACTTTGTTCCCGACATTATTTCGCCTTTATCATTTAAAATATAGCCTTGAACTTTTGAGCCGTCCGATGCGCAATATACTCCGTCGCCGTTAAATTTAAATTCACCGAGGCGGGTGTATGCAACTCTTCCTTCGTCATTTCTCAAAACAAAGTATCCTTTGCCTTCCAGAAAGACATTTTCAGCGGAAGTCCCAGGAATTGCCTTGCCCTGTCCCGTATTTTTCAGAATTCTGTCGGGTACTGTGGCATCTAAGTATGTTTTAAATGTCATTTGATTTTCTCTGTATCCAGGAGTATACATATTTGTAAGATTTTCAGATATTGAATTAATCCATTCAACTGTGCTTTTTTGCATATTCATTGCATTGATAAATGCGTCTCTCATTGTTTTTTACCTCGTTTTTCTTTTTTGGATTGCTTTGAATATCCTAAATAAGAATAATTAATTTCTTCACGGTCAAATGCTTGTCGTAAGCTTTGGATATTATTTTTTAAATATTTTTCAACTTCGCTTGACCCGGGGATAAAGTGAGCTTGGATTTTTCCTTCTCTGTCCAGCTTTAAAATGACTGTTATATCTTTATCAAAATCAAGCCTAATCGGTTTTTTTGTATCAAGTGACGTTTGAAGCATGTTTAAAAGAGAATTGGTTGCATTAATTTTTTGATTATCAAAAGTTGCAAGCTCTATTTTATTATCTTCAACGCTGTATGAAATCAGATTTTCGCTGTTTAAAAGATTTATAAAAAATATTGCATCGTATACACCGATTTTAGCTGCATCTATTTCAAATTCCGAGCCGAAATCAAGCTCTAAAAATTTATTATTCAGTTCTTCCTCTATTGTTAAGTCTTTTGGTGCAGTTAAATTTTTTATGATTTCTTCAAGTCGGGTTCTAATATCATAAAAAGTATTATTATCTTTTTCATTGATATATGAAGTTTCCGCCACGGGTATATAATTTTGCTGATTTAGTTGTGTTTGGCTAATAGTGTTCATTTTCAAGTTCCAGTTTCTCTAACAGCTCTTGTTCTTCTTTATTTAAGATTTGTTTTTGGAAAAATTTTTGAGAACCGATTTCGTTTAACTCTTTTAACTCTTTCGCTTTTTGCTCTTTTATATATTCTTCTTTTTGTCTTTCTTTGTGTTTTTCTAAGACATTTACTTCCTGTTCTTTGATTTTCAAAATTTCTTTTTCCTTGTTCAGATTATCAATGGCTTCTTTTTTTAACTGTTTGAGTTTTTCATCTTCTTCCCAAAGATGTTTTATATATTTGTCATAATTGTCATACATCATCGGGTCTGCTGATTTCATCTGTTCGGACAGGTTTTTTATCTGGTCAAGATTTTTCAAAATAAGAAGTTCAATTCTGTCTACTTCTTCCTGCGCTTTAATTACAACTTGCAATTGTTCTTCTTTTTTTCGTATTCTTATTTCAAGAATTTTGCGCAATCTGTATCTAAAGGGCATTTTTAATCTTTCAAGAATATACTATTCAATTTTATATACGTCAAAGAGTTTGTTTTTATTTAATAAAAATTTTATAAATGTCAAAAAAATACTGTAAATATATGATTTTAAATGTTAAAACTATGGATGATAATTTTACTATGATGAGGGGTATAGTAAAAAAACTTTTTTTGATTGCAGGTTTTGTTTTATTTTGCACAAACAGTTCCTTTGCGCTTGAAAAAATAGGAATTATTACTGATGCAATGCTGACGCCCGTTACATATTATAATGCCTACTACAGAACGCCGGAGTTTTTTGCAAGCGACATAAGAACATCTCTTTATAAAAAAAATGTTGAAGTTATATCCTTAGACAGCGCAAAACAAGCACTTATTAAATCGGGTTTGAGACAGCAAGACTTGCAGATTTTGCAAGGACTGCAGCAGGGATATGATGTTGATTACCAATTTTTGGACAAAATAGCCAAAAAACTCGGCGTCAAAAAAATGATTGTCGTGACAATGGGAATTGATACTCAAAGAGATTTTTTGAAAAGTACTTTATGGAATACTTTAAATGTTCCGGGAATGGATAGCGTTAATCCCACACACAGGGTAAGCGTTTATGTCGGATTTTTTGATTTGAATAAACAGGTTGTTCTTTGGGAGAGCATTTATGCCAAAAACATAAGAAACAATAAAATGAAAAATCTGGATACGACAATTTCAAACAATTATGAAGGAATGCTTCGTTTGAAGGAATATTCAAAATATATAAGCCCCGATATTGCTTATAATGTTAAAATGAAATTGCTAAATCCGAATTATGTTGAACCTCCGACATACATTACAAGAGAAAATTTAAAACAATACGCAAAAGACAGACACAATATAGGCACAAAGAAAGAATTATCGGAAATTGAACGCAAAAAGTGGGATACCGATAAATTAATCAACGACACAAAAACAAATATTGATGAAAAAACAACAATTGCAAAAGAAAAAGCAAAAGAAACAAGCAAAACTCTAAAGACCAAAATTATAAATGTTAAAAATTCAATTAAAGCAAAAATAAATACCAAAAAAGCGCCAAAAGAAAAAAGAACGGATTGGCTATAATTTAAAAATTAAGTATAATAAAATTAGCAAAATGTTTATGGAGGAAATATGGCAAAACCTGTAGATAATGAAAAAAATGCAAATCCTAACAATAAAACGCCGATTGAAATCAGCACAACAAACCTGATTTTGATAAGCAACATTATATTAATTATAGTAATTTTAGTTTCCATGATAGTCAGTTATTCGCTTTTGAATAATACGATAGATAAAAAAATAGCTCAAATAACTCAAGGCGAAACTGCGGAAGAAGAAACCGAAGAAGGGGACAAAGAAGGAATTTTGCTCGATTTGGGCGAATTTATTCTTAACTTGGCGGATACAACAAACAGAAGATATTTAAAAGTCGGAGTTGCGCTTGAATTATCCAAAACTGATGCTGAAATGCAAGCGCAGGCAGAACCTGCAAAACCTGCGGGAGGCCACGGAGGTCATGGTGCGGAAAGTGCGCCTGCTGACGGTGCAAGCGCTATAGGTGCGGAAATGGAAAGATATAAACCCGCTATCAGAGACGCGGTTATATCCGTTTTATCAAATAAAACCTCTGATGAATTGTCTACTCCAACAGGAAAAGAACTTGCCAAAGAAGAAATTTTAGAGATGGTTAACGGTATTTTTGCAGGACAAAGAGAAGTTATGCGTGTAAGCTTCGGACAATTTATAATCCAATAGGAAAACTTGATGGAAGAAAACAAAGAAATAGATAATTTTGATTTAAATAACGAGGATATTGTTTCGCAAAAATCGAAAACAAGCGAAGAACCTTCTTTGCAAAACGAGCCGGATAACTTGCCTGTAAGCAGGCCGAAAGATTTAATTACGGTTCGCCCCGTTAAATTTCAAGAATTTGACGAGGCTAAAATAATACCTTCCATTAAAAAAAATCTTGATATTTTGCAAGACGTGATTATTCATATTAAAGTTGAAATCGGAAAAACAAAATCATCAATAAGAGAAGTAATGGATTTGGTTCAAGGTTCGGTTGTTGAGCTTGATAAAATCGCAGGAGAACAAGTCGAAGTTTATGCCAACGATAAACTTGTTGCAAGGGGCGAGGTTATTGTTATAGAAGATAAATTCGGAGTAAGAATTACAACAACGAGCCTGCCTAAAGAAGAAGATGATGAAGATTAAAAAGACCGATTTAATCGGTCTTTTTAATTTCTTTTTTGCATTTGAGCAAGCAGTCTTAATATTTCAATATATAGCCAAATAACTGTAACTAATAAGCTAAAACCGCAATACCACTCGAAATAATCAGGTAAAACGTTATTTTGACCTCTTTCAAAGAAATCAAAATCTAAAATGAAATTTAAAGAAGCTATTGCGCAAATTACAATACTTATAACTATTCCCATGGTTGAACCGTTGAAAACAGTCATCGGATGTCCGATTAGTGCACCTATAAAACCTGCAAGATAAAATATCGCAATTGCGCAAGTTGAGGTGAATATAACCGTTCTGAATTTCTCTGTCGCTTTTATAATGCCTGTTTTATATAAAAATAACATTGAAAAAAGGCTCAAAAGAGTTATGCCTATGGCATTTACAACAATTCCTTCAAAAGCTGCGTTATAAGTATAACTCACAACACCCGTTAAAAGTCCTTCGCAAAGCGCATATAAAGGTGCGCTGTAAGGTGAAATTTTCGGTTTAAATGCGGTTACGATTGCCAGAATAAGCCCGATTATTGCGCTTGCTATCATTAATAAATACGCTTTATCGCTGAATCCCCGAGCTAATAAATTCCAGCTGTAAGCACCCGTTGCAACGACAATAGCAAGCAATATAAATGTTTTATTAATTGCGCCTTGAATCGTCATAGGCTTAGAATCCAATATGACGTTTTCGACAACATTGTTGTTCAACATTGGATTTGATGACATTTTTCCTCCTTTATAAAAATTCTAATTCAATTGAATTATACTACAATTTTAAGGTAAAATAAAGTTATGATTAAAATAGGTATAACGGGTAATATTGCTTCGGGGAAATCTCAGGCGCAAAAAATAATTTCTTCTTTGGGATATAAAGTATTTGACCTTGATATGACCGTGCATGAACTTTTTGAAAAAAATGAAGAAGTTCAAAATAAAATTATTGAAAAATTTAAAACAACAGACAGAAAAAAAATTGCGGAAATTGTTTTTTCGGATGTTGTTAAGAAATGTGAGCTTGAAAATATAATTCATCCCGAGTTGAAAAAATATATTCAAAAAGTGTTTTTTGAATATAAAGATGAAAAAGCCGTTTTTGTATCGGGTGCAACGATTTTTGAGGCGGGGTTTGAAAATTTTTTTGATAAAATCCTCTTAATTGAAGCAGAAAAAGAACTAAAAATTGAAAGATTGAAAAAGAGAAATAATTTAAACGACTTTGAAGCAAATTTAAGATTGAATTCTCAAAATGATAATGTAAATAAAACACGCTATGTTATATACAACAATACAACATTGGACGATTTGGAAAAAAATATAAAAAATATTTTAAAAATAATGTTAGATTGATGTTAAAAATGGGAATAATACTAGTGTCGGCAGATGTTTTCAGATATAAAACCCTGAAACTTCCCCGCATTGTAGATTATTGTTTAATTAAAAGAATTAAAAGCCCCTTTTAAAGGGGCTTTTGGGTTATATTTGAAATTTTTAAAAAAATAGTATAGACTTAAAACAATATCAGTTATTACGTGTGTTTTTATGAAAAAATTATTATTATTGTTTTTAGTTTTATTTATTTCAAATTGTGCTTTTGCATCGGATAAAGTTCATGTCAAAGCTTTAAATGAATTTGACAGTATAAACCCATGCGAAGAATTTAATGTTGAAGTAATTGAAGAAGCTCAAGTTGATGACCTGCAATTAATCAAAGGTGATATTATAAATTGCGTTTTAAAAAAAGTTACCGACCCTAAAAGAGCAAAACAAGACGCAAAAATCTTTCTTCATGTGATTGGTTATCAAGATAAAATCGGTACTCATAAATTTTTATCTCCGCTTAAAGCGAAATATGCCAAAACTGTTATAAATAAAGAAGAAATTAAAAAAATTCCTCCGAAAAAAATAGCTAAAAAAGCTATTTCGACAGCAAGCGGATTTATTGTTAAGGGCGGTTCTTATGCCGTTTCTTTTGTGGACGGATTTGCGCAAAATCAGGAAGATAACAGATTTAAATCGGGCGCAAAACAGGTCTATGACGATTCTTTCTTATCGCTTGTCAAATACGGCAGTGAAGTTAATATTAATGTCGGAGATGAATTTTATCTTATTATTACAAAGGACAAAGAATAATTTTTAAAAAATTTTTGTTCGAGTTATAATTTTATTAGTTTAATTGGTAGTTAGAAAGAGAGAGATTTAAACTATGTCAAAAAAAACAATTACCGTAGACGGCAATTATGCTGCAGCGCATGTTGCCTATGCGTTATCCGAAGTCTCCGCAATTTATCCTATCACACCTTCTTCTACAATGGGTGAATGGGTTGATGAATGGGCTTCGCAACACAAAGAAAACATTTGGGGCAAAGAAGTCAGAGTTGCCGAAATGCAATCCGAAGCAGGTGCGGCAGGTGCCGTTCACGGTTCACTTGCGGCAGGTGCGCTAACTTCTACATATACCGCTTCTCAAGGTTTATTGTTAATGATTCCCGTTATGCACAAAATTGCAGGTGAAATGACACCTTCCGTTATTCACGTTGCGGCACGTGCCTTAGCTGCTCAATCATTAGCAATTTTTGGCGACCATACCGACGTTATGGGATGCAGAAATACGGGTTATGCGATGTTAGCCGCTAATTCGGTTCAAGAAGAAATGGATTTAGCTCTTGTTGCACATCTTTCCACATATAAAGCTAAAGTTCCTTTCTTGCAATTCTTTGACGGCTTCAGAACCTCTCATGAAGTTCATAAAATCGAAGAAATTTCTTATGATGAAATCAAAAGTTTAGTTGAACCTAAATATATTGAAGAATTCAGACAAAGAGCTCTAAGGCCGGAAAAACCGATTTGTAAAGTCGGAGCTCAAAACACTGATGTATACTTCCAAGGCAGAGAAACGGTAAACAAATACTATAATGCCGTTGCTGACATTGTTCAAGAATACATGGATAAAGTTGCGCACGTTACAGGCAGACAATATCATCCGTTTGATTATGTCGGTGCGCCTGATGCTACGGATATCATCGTTGCAATCGGTTCAGGCTGTGAAACAATTGAAGAAACAATCGAATATCTAAATTCTACAAGAGGAACAAAATACGGTCTTGTTAAAGTCAGATTATACAGACCTTTTGATGTTAAACGCTTCAATGAAGCACTTCCTAAAACAACAAAACGCATTGCTGTTTTAGACAGAACAAAAGAACCCGGCTCAATCGGCGAACCTTTGTATTTAGATGTCGTAGCTTCTTTGGAAGATAAATCAATCCAAGTTATCGGCGGTCGTTACGGATTATCAAGCAAGGAATTTACTCCTTCGATGGTTCTGGCTGTTTATAAACATCTTGCTAATAACGGTTTCCACGGCTTTACCGTCGGTATTGAAGATGATGTTACTCATAAATCACTAAAAATAGATGAACACATCGTAACAGAACCCGCCGGCACAACAAATTGCATGTTCTGGGGTTTAGGTTCTGACGGTACCGTTGGTGCTAATAAAAACTCAATTAAAATTATCGGTCAATATACAAACAAAGATGCTCAAGCATACTTTGCTTATGATTCTAAAAAATCATTCGGTGTTACCGTTTCTCACCTTCGTTTTGGTGATAAACCCATTAAATCAACTTATTTAATTACGGCTCCCGATTTTGTATCTTGCTCCGCTCATTCTTATATCGGAAGATATGACCTTTTAAAAGGTATTAAAGAAGGTGCAACATTCTTGCTGAATTCTCCTTATACAAAAGAAGAAGCATTTTCTCACTTAACAAGAGATATGCAAAAAACAATTATTGATAAGAAAATTAAATTCTATAATGTTGATGCGGAAAAATTAATTAAAGAACAACCGGGACTAAGAGGAAAAGGTGCAAACACCGTTATGATGGTTGCGTATTTTAAAGTATCGGGAATTATTCCTTTTGAGCAAGCGCTTGAAGGAATGAGAGAAATGACAAAGAAAACCTTCAAGAAAAAAGGCGACGATGTTGTTAATATGAACCTTGCTTTAATTGATGCTGCGGTTAACGCTACCGAAGAAGTTCCTATACCTTCAACATTGGACGGAGTCTGTGCGATAGACGATGTTAAATTAATTTCTGATGATGCTGATGAATTTGCAAAGAAAATCATTGAACCTTCAATGAGACAAAAGGGCGATGATATCCCCGTCAGCGCAATGAGCGTGGATGGTGTTATCCCGACGGGAACGGCATGTCTTGAAAAACGTGCAATTGCTCCAAAAGTTCCTCATTGGAATTCGGAATTCTGCGTACAATGCGGAGTTTGCGCTTCTGCATGTCCGCATGCCGCAATCAGAACTAAATTAATCGAAAAGAAAGATTTAGCTTCAGCTCCTGATTCATTTAAAACAATTCAAGCAAAACCGGCTCTTGCGGATGAACAATTTAAAGTTCAAGTATATTGCAGAGATTGTACCGGATGCGGAGTCTGCTTAGATCAATGTCCGATGTCTAAAATTGAAGGCAAACACGCACTAAGCTGGTCAACAATTGAAAAAGAAGAAGAAGCATGCGAATTTGTAAATGAAAAATTCTTTGACGAGCTTCCCGATAATGTTATGGGCAAAAACACAACCGCTACAATTAAAGGTGCAATGTTGAGAAAACCTTTATTTGAATTTTCGGGCGCTTGTGCAGGCTGCGGTGAAACTCCATACGTTAAATTAGTTTCTCAATTATTTGGTGAAAACGCTATTGTTGCTAACGCAACAGGCTGTTCTTCAATATATTCGGGAACTTTCCCGACTATTCCTTATACAAAAACAAAAGAAGGCAGAGGCCCTGCTTGGGCAAACTCTTTATTTGAAGATAATGCCGAATTTGGTTTTGGTATGAGATTAGCGGTTGACCAAAACAGAGATACTCTAAAAACATACGTTCAAAAAGTTCTTGATAACCCTGATGCTAAGCCTGAAATCAAGCAAGCTCTTCAAAACGCAATGGCTCATTGGGATAACTCAAAAACTCCTGAGGCAATCGAGGCTCAAAACAAAGTAAAAGAAGCTTTAGCAAAATACGGTGATGACAACTGCCCGACTTGCGCTAAAATCAAAGAACTTCAAGATTACTTTACGGATAAATCAATCTGGATTATAGGCGGTGACGGCTGGGCAAATGATATTGGATACGGCGGTATTGAC